>CAYRBQ010000236.1:0-6247 GCA_964422305.1 uncultured Reyranella sp.
GCGCGAGGGCGTCCTTGGCGGTGATCACCAGGTTGGGCTCGGCGGCGCGGCGGCGGCCGTTCTCGACCACCTCGTACTGGCCGCGGCCCTCGTCGAAATCGAGCTGGACCAGGTCGTCGACCGCGCTCGAGGCGGCGGCGTCATGGAAGCCCCATTCGCGCACCTTGAGGCGCACGGGATCGAAGCCGAAGTCGAGGAACTGGATGCCGGAACGGGCAATCAGCGTCGTCGGGCTGGGGTAGCTCGGCAGGCGGGCAAGGTCGCTCATGTCACGTTCGCTGGGGGCAATCCGTCAAATCTAGGGCTTCAACGGCCGATCTGCACGTTGTAGCTGCGCTTGTCGCCGGGCTGGCTGCCGCTGCACTGGGCGACGCCGTCGGCGCCGACCTCGCAGTTCACGGTGTTGCGGGCGTAGGTCTTGCCGTCGCTGCACCGCGGATTGCTCTTCTCCTCGATCACGAGCTTGGAGCCGTCCCAGCGCGCCTCGGCCGGCGCCTCGCACTGGGCGCCGTTCTTCTGCACGAAGGTGACCTTGCCCTTGCCCTTGTCGTCGAGCGTGTAGTTGGGGCGGATGTCCTTCTCGCCGGTCGCGGTGGCCAGCCCGGTGCGCGAGCGCCAGTCGCCCTTCAGGAAGGCGAGATCCTGCTTCTGCTTGGCCTCGGGCGGCACGACCATCGGCTTGGGCTCGTCCTTCTTGTCCTTCTCGTTCGGACCGGCGGCGGCGTTCTTGTCCTTGTTCTGGTCGTCCGGCTTCTTCATGTCGGCGCCGCCGACGTTCTTCTCGTCCGGACCCTTACCGTCCGGGCCTTTGGCATCGGGCTTCGTCGGGTCGAGGCCCGCGACGGCGGCATCGGGGCCGGCGCCGCGCTCGATCGGCGGGCCGCCGACCGAGCCCACGATCGCGCCGCCCGGGCCGATGACGCCCGCGGTGCAGTCCGCGCCGCGCCGCGTCAGCTCGTCGGTGAGCCGCGCCAGCTCGAGACGCAGCGCCTCGTTGTCGCTGGCGAGCGTGGCGACGCGCGTCTGCTGCAGGTCGAGCGGCTGTCGGACGGCGAAGCCCAGGGCGCGCTCGCGCGCCTCGGCCTCGATGATCGGCTCGATGCGCGGCAGGTAGGGTCGCACCAGCCAGGCGAGCAGAGCGAGGAGCAGGAGAAGGAGCAGGCCGAGCAGCAGCCACTGCCACCAGACGGTGCGCGGCTGGGCGACGGCGGCGACCGCGGGTGCCGATACCATGACGGCCTCGGGCCGCGGCATCGCGCGGACGGACGCGGCGGCGGGCGGCGGGCTCGCCAGGAACACGCCGGGCAGGGCGGCATCGGCAGTGAAGCCCCAGAAGGCCATCACCGGCCGGCCGTCCACGACGTAAAGCGTCTCCTCGCCGGGAGCGGTCAATGCATGGCGCAGCAGGCGCGCGAAGTTGCGCTCCGCGCCCGAGCGCTCGGGCGCTTCCATCTGCGTGGCCAGTCCCGCGATCTCGCCGTGCAGGCGTTGCACCTTGTCCAGGACCTCGCGTCGCTCGGCCTCGCCCAGATCGCCGAGGCGGCGGACCTCGCCGTCGAACGGCGCGTACCAGTCGATGCTGCGACCGCTCGGCTCGGCCTCGGGCACGGCGAGCAGGTCGGCATGCTCGCGAGACAGGCGCTGCGCAATGGCGGCACGTAACTGGCCGGCGGCGCGCCACACCGGGTCTCCGGCCAGGCCCAGCGCGCGATAGCGCTGGATGGGTTCACTGATCAGAAGCGGACCTGCGGCCATGATTTCCCCTCAACGCCTGCTGCCGCGCGGGCAGGAGATCGCGTAGTTCCAGCGCGTGCCCCACTGCTCGCCGGTGACGATGACATCCACCGAGTAGTCGCCGGCGACCGGATTCCAGTCGAAGCCGAAGCCGCCGCGGCCGCTGCGCGGCCCGCCGGTCCCGGCGAGCTGCTGGCCGCGATAGAAGACCTTGATGTCGTCGGGCCGCACGAAGAGCTGGTAGTTCAGCGCCACGAAGCCCGGCTTGTCGCCGAGATAGTGCTTGTTGCGCGTCACGCCCTCGCCGCCGGAATCGCCCGACCAGTCGCAGGGAAGCTGGCCCGGTGGCGGCCGGGTGACCGGCGGCGCCGAGGCCTGCTGTTGCTGCTGCGGTGGGGGCTGTGGAGGCGGTGGCGCCTTGGCGACCGGCGGCGGCGGGGGAGGCGGCGGCTTGGGCGGCTCGATCGGCTTGCACTGCTCGAGCTTGGTCTTGAGGTCGGCCTGCAGGGAGGCGAGCTCGGCCTTGAGCTTCTGCTCCTCGTCGACCGAGGAATCGTAGGCCGCCTTCAACAGCGGCGTCGGGTCGGGCGGCGGCTCCGGGGCGGGCGGCGCGGGCGTCTCCAGGGTGGCGAGGTTCACGCTGGGATCGACCGGTACGCAGGCGCGCAGCAGCCATGAGGTCAGCAGCAGGAGAAGAAGGAGCAGCAGGCCGAACAGCAGGGCGCTGAACCATGGCGCCCAGCCGACGATGCGAGTCGCGGGCAGCGCGACGGCCGGTGCGCTGGCGAACACCGCGGCAGGCGGTGCGGGTCTCGGCACGGGCGCCAGCGCGAACGGCTGCAGGCTCGCCATGGCGTCGGCCTCATAGCCCCAGGCGACGATCACCGGCTGGCCGTCGACCACGAAGACGAAATCGTCGGAGGGACGGGTGGTCGAGAGTTCCAGCGAGCGGCCGATCAGCCGCGCCTCCTCGCTGTTCGATTCGGCCAGCAGGCCGCCCAGGGTGCGGATCGAGGCGAGTCGCGTCTCGATGGTCTCGAGGATGGCGACCCGCTCGGCCTCGCCGAGCTCGTTCAGCCGCCGGACCTCGCCGCTGCGGGCGGCATACCAGTCGATGCCGTCACCGCCCTCGCGGAGCTGGGGCTCCGCCAGCAGCTCGGCCGGGCCATCACCCAGCCGGCGGCGGATCACGGCCAGGAGCTGGCCCGCCACGGCATGCAGCGGATCGCCGCGCACGCCCAAGGGGCGTACGCCGAGCCGTGTCGTCATCAACAGAGTGGGGCGGTCGCCCATGGAGCCCGGATGCGATGGCCGAATGGTTGGGGCCGATTGGTTGGCTGAACCATCATATCATCGTCCGATTCCGGCGGGTTTATGTCGGATTGAACACCGATTCGCGGTGAATCATCCCAAGTGCTGGCCGGGACTGAGAAACGCCGTCCCGCCGGCCGCTTCTACCCTCACAATGGGTGTAGCGAACACCGCCGACAGCCGTTCCGGATCGAGCGTCCGGTGGGCCGCTCCGAGGTCGGTCAGCCGGCCGTTTTCGACGATTCCCACCCGGTCGGCGTAGCGCGCCGCCATGTTGAGGTCGTGCAGGACGGCCAGCACGCCCAGCCCCCGGTCGGCGCGCCGCCGGGCGCTCGCCAGGGCCGCATGCTGATGGGAGAGGTCGAGGCCCGAGATCGGCTCGTCGAGCAGCAGGAACGGCCGCGCATTGGCCTCGGCGTCGCACTGGGCCAGCACGCGGGCGAGCTGGATGCGCTGCCGCTCGCCGCCCGACAGGACCGTGTAGGGTCGCTCGGCGAAGGGCAGGGCCTCGGTCTCGGCCAGGGCCTTCTCGGCCAGCGTCTGCATCTCGCGCTCCGACAGGCTGCCGAGATGGGCGAGCAGACCCAGCGTCGCGATTTGGAGGCCGGTGAAGTCGAACGCCACCGACGAATGTTGCGGCAGCACCGCGCGCCGTCGCGCGAGATCGGGCTTGCGCCACTGTTGCAGCGGCCTGCCGTCGAGCAGCACCTCGCCGGCGGCCAGCGCCCGGTCGCCGCTCAGCGCGCCGAGCAGCGTGCTCTTGCCCGCACCGTTGGGGCCGATGATCGCCAGGAACTCGCCCGGCGCGACCTCGAGCGACACGTCCTTGATGAGCGGCCTGGTGCGCGCCCGGACCTCGACGCCGATCGCCTGCAGGAGCTTCACAGCCCGCCTCGCGCGGCGCGGCCGGCCAGCAGCCAGAGGAAGAACGGTCCCCCGACCAGCGCGGTCAGCACGCCGATCGGCAGCTCCGCCGGCGAGACCATGGTCCGCGCCAGCGCATCGGCCAGCACGAGGAAGGCGCCACCGAACAGCGCGGCGGCGGGGAGGAGTGTGCGATGCGCCGGTCCCAGCATCAGGCGCACGATGTGCGGCGCGATCAGCCCGACGAAGCCCACGATGCCCGAGATCGCGACGCCCGCGCCGACCGCCAGCGCCACCTGTGCGACGAGTCGCTTCTTCAGCCGCTCGACGTCGACGCCGACATGGCCTGCCTCGCGTTCGCCCAGCGCCAGCGCATCGAGAAGATGTGCGGTCGGCAGCAGGGTCGGCACGCTGACGGCGAGCACGAGCAGCGCCGGCACGATCGCGACCCAGGTGACGGAGCCGAAGCCACCCATCGTCCAGAAGATCAGCGTGCGGAGCTGCTGGTCGTCGGCGACGAACACCAGCAGGCCGATGCCCGCCGAAGCGAGCGCGTTCACCGCGATTCCGGCCAGCAGCAGGGTGCCGACCAGGGTGATGCCCTCGCGCGCGGCGATGCGGTAGACGGCGATGGTCGCCACGAGGCCGCCGAGGAAGGCCGCGATCGGCAGGCACCAGGGCCGGAACCCCGGCGGAACGATGTGCGTGACCTTCTCGCCCAGCACGATCACCGAGACGGCGGCCAGCGCCGCGCCGCTCGACACGCCGAGCAGGCCGGGATCGGCGAGCGGGTTGCGGAACAGGCTCTGCATGGCCGCACCGCCGGCGGCCAGCGCCGCGCCCACGGCGAAGGCCGCGAACACGCGCGGCGCGCGGATGGCGTAGAGCACCGCCGCCGTCGTGTCGTCGAGCGGCGCATCTGACAGCCCGATCGCCGAGAGGATCTGGCCGAAGCCCACGGGAAAGGCGCCGATGCAGAGGCCGGAGATCACGCTCGCCAGCGCCGCGAGCGCGAAGAGCGGGATCGGGCGGCGCAGGGCGAATGCTTTCCGTGGCGCCGTCCGCACCATCGTGGTCATGGCGTGCGCGCGAGCTCGGGATGGAGCTTGGCCGCCAGCTCCGCCGCCGCCTGCGGCGTGCGCGGCCCGAAGCCCAGCAGCAGCAGCGCGTCGAACTCCAGCACCTTGCCGGCCTTGCCGGCGGGCGTGCGGTTGAGCGACGGCTGGTCGAGAATTGCCTGGAGGCCGCCCATCGCCTGCACGGTCTGGCGCGTCACCAGCACGAAGTCGGCCTTGGAGGCGATCACCGCCTCGGGCGTCAGCGGGCGGTAGCCGGAATAGCCGTCGATGGCGTTGACGCCGCCCGCAAGCTTGATGATGCCGGCCGCCGCCGTGTCGCGTCCCGCCGCCTGTGGCGCGCCGCCGCCCATCGACAGCAGGAACAGCACGCGCGGGTGCGCCGTCGCCGTCCTGAGCTTGCCGGAGAGCGCCGACATCGCCTCGCGGCCCCTGGCGATCATGGCATCGGCCTCGGCGACCTTGCCGGTCGCGCGGCCGACGGCGGCGATCTTGGCGACGACGCTGTCGTAGTCGTAGAGGTCCGGCAGGATCATCACCTCGATGCCGGTCGCCTTGAGCTGCTCCAGCGCGCCGGCGGGCCCGGCCGCGGTCGTGGCGATGATCAGCGTCGGCTTCAGCGACAGCACGCCCTCGGCCGACAGCGCGCGCATGTAGCCGACCTGCGGCAGCGCCCGCGCCGCTTCCGGGTACAGGCTCGTGGTGTCGACGCCGACCAGCAGCTTCTCCGCGCCGAGCGCGTAGACGATCTCGGTGATCGAGCTGCCGACCGACACGATGCGCGGCTGCTTCTGCTGCGCACGGACAGGAAGGGAGGCGCCGGGCCATGCGGCGCCGGCCGCCGTTCCCAGCCCGCCCAACAGGGCGTGACGACGCTTCATCAGGAGGCCGCCTGCTTTTCGACGCGGGCGACGATGGCGCGCCATTCCTCGAGCTCGGGCTTGCCGGGCTTGCGGGCGCCGAACATCAGCAGGATGTTGCGGCCCTGGTCGTCGAACGCCTCGATCGAGGTCACGATGCCGTCCGCGGTCGGCTTGCGCACCGAGAAGACGCGCGCCACGCCGGCATCGCGCAAGTGCATGTTGAAGTCGGGATCGAGCACGTTGAACCAGCCGTGCGTGTCGACCAGCCGCTTGATCGGGCCGGTGTGGATCTGGATGCAGCCGCGGTTGCCGACGAAGATCATGATCGGCGTGCCGTCGCCGGCCGCGGCCTCGAGCGCAGCGCGCAGGGCGCGCACCGGCAACTCGCGTGCGAGCTCG
>CAYRBQ010000237.1:0-6211 GCA_964422305.1 uncultured Reyranella sp.
AGATCGCCCAGCAGGACTACGACATCTGGACGCTCTCGGTGCCCTACACCTCGGCCGGCAACCAGATGTACCTCTACTACCACTCCAAGAACCGGCCGGTGCCCAACCGCATGATGTGGAACGATCCCGAGACCGACCGCGTGCTCGAGGCCGGCCGCTCGGCCACCACCGACGCGGACCGCGAGAAGAACTTCAAGCTGGTGCAGCGCATGATGCACGAGGAGGCGCTGATGATCCCGTCGGCGCACTCCAGGCTCTTCCTGGTCGCGAAGAAGAGCATCAAGAACGTGCGGGCGCACGGCATCTACAGCGCCGCCCTCTACAAGGGGCTGGACGTCGCGCCCTGATGCCCCGATCGTGGCCGGCATGGTCACGATCTACGGCATCAGGAACTGCGACACGATGAAGAAGGCGCGCGCCTGGCTCGACAAGAAGGGCGTCGCCTACGATTTCCACGACTACAAGACGGCCGGCATCGAGCGCGGCCGCCTCGAAGGCTGGGTGCGCAAGGCCGGCTGGGAGAAGCTGCTGAATCGCGCTGGCACGACCTTCCGCAAGCTGCCCGACAGGGACAAGGAGGGGATCGGCGAGGCGAAGGCGATCGCGCTGATGATCGCCCAGCCCTCGATGATCAAGCGTCCCGTGCTTGAAGCCGGCGGAAAGCTGCTCGTCGGCTTCAAGCCCGAGGAATACGCCAAGCTCCTCTAGGCCGCGCGGCAGGCCAGCCCGATCGCCTCGACGTGGCGATGGTCGGTGCCGCAGCAGCCGCCCAGCACGTTGAGCTGGGGATGGCGGCGCACCAGGTTGCGGTACTGCCCGCCGAGCTCGATCGGATCGCCCGAGTCGAGATCGGGCGCGTCGTTCAGCTCCTGGTGGCTGCGCCGCGAGGCATTGGCGCGAAGCCCGCGGATCCGCCTCGTCCAGGCCATGCCCGACGCCAGCACGCCGTCGAAGTGCGTGGGATGGGCGCAGTTGATCATGTAGTAGGCCGGGCTGTTGGCGGTCGCCTCGTCGACCAGGGCGATCGCCTCGCCGAGCGGCTGGCCGGTCGGCAGCCGGCCGTCGGTCTCGACCGTGAAGGAGAGCGCCACCGGCATGCCGGCCTTCGCCGCCGCGCGCGTCACGCCGATCGCCTCGTTGGTGTTGGTCATGGTGATCGCCGACACCATGTCGGCGCCGGCCTCGGCGAAGGCCTCGACCTGCGGCGCGTGATAGGCCTCGGCCGCGCCGGGGCTCATCACGTGGCCGGGATCGTAGCCGTCGCCGCGCGGGCCGACGCAACCGCTCACCACCATCGGCGAGGCCGGCGTCTCGTAGGCCTCGCGCAGGTCGTGCATCAGCCTGATCGAGTCGCGATTCACCTGGGCGATGTCGGCGACTGAGTAGCCGAGCTTGGCGCCCCAGTCGGCGCTGGCGCGCCAGGTCGGGCTTTCCAGGATGAAGCCGGTACGGCCGGTGCGGGCGATCTCGATGTAGCGCTCGTAGTACTTCACCAGGAACGGCCGGCTCCTGGCGTCGCGCAGCAGGTGGAAGGCGGCGAAGTAGGGAAGCTCCAGCCCGTCCTGGAAGATCAGGGTGGTCTCGATGCCGCCGTCGGTCAGGAACAGCGTGCCGTCGGCCTGGGGCAGGTTGCGCCGGTACTTGGCGGGATAGGGGGCGGTGATGGTCATGTCGGCTTCTCGCTCGATGTGGCGTGGGGCCGGAAAATATGGGAAGGGGGCCTGCGCGTAATTGATCGACTGCCCGGATTCGTTGACCGACCGGCTGTTCCTGGGGGCCTTTCCGTGATCGATCCCTTGTCGCAGGTGCTGGGCGCCGTCCGCCTCACGGGCGGCGTGTTCCTCGAAGCGCGATTCACCGCGCCGTGGTGCGCTGCGGCCGAGATATCGGCCGACGACATCAAGCCCTTCATCGAGCAGCCCGGCCAGATCATCGCCTACCATTTCGTGATCGACGGGCGCCTGCAATGCGCCGTGGAGGGCGAACCGCCGCTCGAGATCGCCGCTGGCGAGGTCGTGTTGCTGCCGCGCAACGACGCCCACACCTTGGCCAGCGCGTCCGGTGTACCGCCGGTGCGCGCCGACGAGCTCATCCGGCCTGGCGAAGCGGGCGGCCTTTGGCAGATCGACCATGGCGGCGGCGGCGTGCCGACCCGCATCGTCTGCGGTTTCCTGGCCACCGAGCAGGTCCACAATCCGCTGATCGCGACCCTGCCGCGGCTCCTCAAGCTCGATATCCGCAACGGCACATCGCGCGATTGGGTCGAGGCCTCGGTGCGCTTCGCCGCCCGCGAGCTGCAGGCCGGCAAGTTCGCCTCCTCGGCGGTGATGTCGCGTCTTTCAGAGCTGCTGTTCGTGGAGGCGGTGCGTGACTACGCCGCCGGCCTGGGGGACCGGCAGACGGGTTGGCTGGGCGGGCTCAAGGATCCGCAGGTCGGCCGGGCGCTGGCGCTGCTGCACGGCCGCATCGACCGGGGCTGGACGACCGAGGAGCTGGCCCGCGAAGTGTCGATGTCGCGCAGCGCCTTCACCGAGCGTTTCACCTCCCTCGTGGGCATGCCGCCCATCCGCTACCTGACCCATTGGCGCCTGCAGCTCGCCAAGGAGCGGCTGCGCGACGGCCGGCAGAACATCGCCCAGATCGCCCACGCGGTCGGCTACGAGTCGGAGGGCGCCTTCAACCGCGCCTTCAAGCGGGAATTCGGGGAGCCTCCTGCTCGGTGGAGAGAAAAAAGTAAATAAATCAATTGATTATACGAATTTCTTGACACTTTGATCGAATTGATCGAAGGTCCATCCCATAAAGCCTTCACCGGCTACGACAAATAATATTCCGACGGCCTAGACCGCCGTTCCCCTTTCGAGGTCTGCCCATGACTACCCGATTCACGACCAAGATCGTTGCCGTCCTCATTCTGCCGCTGGCGCTGTCGGCCTGCGGCGACACCTGGCAGGAGCGTGCGCTCACCGGCGGCGGCATCGGCGCCGGCACCGGCCTGGCGATCGGCGCCCTGGCCGGTTGGCCGCTGCTCGGCCCGGCCCTCGCGGGCGCGGCCGTCGGCGCCGGCATCGGCGCGGCGACGACGAAGGAAGGCGCGAAGTAGTTGCTCTGCCTCTCCCGGTAAGGGGGAGGCAAATGAGCCTGCTACCCCAGCAGAAGCTTGAGCTTGCGGTCGAAGACGGCGAGCACGTCTTCGAGCGTGTCGCCGTGCGCCAGCTTGCGCGGGCCGTTGTAGACCATGTAGCCGCCGCCGCCGGTCCGTGCGCCGGGCACCTTGGCGATGGCGAACAGCGGCTGCTCGGCGGTGTGGCGGAAGATCGAGAAGATCGCCATGCCCGGCCGGAAATCGATGGCGTAGTCGCGCCATTCGCCCGACGCCACGCGCATGCTGTAGAGGTTCAGGAGCCGGGAAAGTTCGCGCCTGTCGAATGAGACAATCCGGCGTCGGGCACGTTGATCGGCCAAACGGTACAAATTGGTCATGCGGCCGTGACTTCGGTCATGTCGCTGCCATGATTTCTTGGCGAATTCTTGCAGAACAGAGGTTAGGGGTAAAGCGCCCCCGTCAGGGCTCGCGGCGGTTTGCCAAAGCCCGGGTGGGGGGCTATGAACCGCCGCTGAAGCTGTTGATATTTCGCGATAATCCGGGAGCCCTGCGTGTCCGACTCCGCCGCGTTTCATGAGGTCGACGAGGCCGTCCGCAAGGACGAGATGAAGGAGTGGTGGACGCGCTGGGGAACCTGGGTGGTGACCGCGGCCGTGCTGGCCGTGGTCGGCGCGACCGCCCTCGTGGGCTGGCGCCAGTACGACCAGTCGCAGCGCGCCGCCGCCAGCGCCGCCTATTCGGCGGCCCTCGCGCAGGTCGCGACCGACCCGGCGGCCGCGCGCGCGGCATTGGACAAGCAGGCCAAGGACGCGCTCGAGCCCTACCGGTCCCTGGCGGCGATGGCCGCCGCCCAGCTCCTGCCGACGGTGGAGGAACAGGCCGCTGCCCTCGGCGCCCTGGCGCCCAAGCTCTCGGCGTCGGAGCTCAGCGACCTCGCCCTGGTCATCGCCGCCTTCAAGAGCATGGACACGCCCAAGGCCGAAGAGGCGGTGGCGAGGCTCGAGCCGCTCGCTGGCCCCGACCGGCCGTTCCGGCTGAGCGTGCGCGAGCTGCAGGCGATGCTGGCGATGCGCAAGGGCGACACCGCCAGGGCGCGCGAGATCTGGACCGAGATCGCCAAGGATCCGGCGGTGCCGCAGGGCGCCGCCCAGCGCGTCAACGCCATGCTCGCCCTCTACGGCGCCGCGGAGGCGAAGTAGAGTCATGTCCAGTGTCGTGCGCGTCGTTCTTTCCGCTCTCCTCTTCGCCGTGGCCCTGACCGGCTGCGACTGGTTCGACAAGACGAAGGTGCCGCTGCCCGGCGAGCGCATCTCCGTGCTGGGCGACCGCAAGGATCTCGAGCCCGACAGCGACGTGGCCAACATGCAGGTCACCCTGCCACCGCCGACGGTCAACGACTCCTGGCCGCAATCGGGCGGCTTCGCCAACTACGCCATGCACAACCTGGTGATCGGCGAGTCGCCGCAGGTCATCTGGACGGCCGATGTCGGGGCGGGCACCTCCTCGTCGCGCGTGCTGACGACGCCGCCGGTGGTGGCCGAGGGCAAGGTCTTCGCCAAGGACGCGCACGGCACGGTCTCGGCCTTCAACGCCGATACCGGCCAGCTCGTCTGGCGCGTGTCGCTCAAGCCCGAGAAGGCGCGCGATTCCGACGAGTTCGGCGGCGGCTTGGCCTATTACGGCGGACGCCTGTTCGTGACGACCGGCTATGCGGTCGTCTATTCGCTCGACCCCTCCAGCGGCAAGGAGGAGTGGAACTCGACGGTCAGCGCGCCGGTGCGCGGCGCCCCGCTGGTCTTCCAGGATCGCGTCTTCGTCATCGCCATCGACAACAAGCTGCATGCGCTCGCCGCGGTCGACGGCTCCGACCTCTGGCAGTACAGCGCGCTCGCCGAGGTCGCGGGCTATGTCGGCGGCAACAGCCCGGCCGCCTCCGGTGACGTCGTCGTGGCGCCCTTCACCTCGGGCGAGGTCGTGGCGCTGCGCGCCGACAGCGGCCGCTCGATGTGGAACGAATCGCTGATCGGCGCGCGCGGCGACGTGCGCGCCTTCGGCAACCTGGCCGACATCCGCGGCCGTCCCGTGATCGACCGCGGCCTCGTCATCGCCATGGGCTCGGCCGGCCAGATCGCCGCGATCGACCTGCGCTCGGGCCAGCGCCAGTGGGATCGCAACATCGGCGGCAGCCAGACCCCCTGGGTGGCCGGCCGCTTCGTGTTCGTGCTGACCGGCAATGCCGACGTGGCCGCGCTGACCCGCGACCAGGGCAAGGTGCGCTGGGTGACGCCGCTCACGCAGCACGACGACCCGAAGAAGCGCACGCCCGCCCTGTGGGGCGGCCCGGTGCTGGCGGGCGACCGCCTGCTGATCACCAGCTCGTTCGGCGACCTGCTCGCGGTCTCGCCCTACGACGGCTCGGTGCTGGGCAAGATCGACGTGCGCGACCGCGTGCGCCTCGGTCCCGTGATCGCCAACCGGACGATCTACGTGCTGACCGACTCGGGGCGGCTCATTGCCCTCCGCTGAGCTGGCTCGCGTAGCGATCGTCGGCCGTCCGAACGTCGGCAAGTCCACGCTGTTCAACCGCCTGGTCGGCCGCCGCCGCGCCATCGTCGACGACACGCCGGGCGTGACGCGCGACGTGCGCGAGCAGCCGGCCCAGCTCGGCGACCTCGCCTTCACCCTGCTCGACACCGCGGGCTGGGAGACCAAGGGCGGCGAGGCGCTGGAGGCGCGCATGCGCCGCTTCACCGAGCGCGCCATCGAGAGCGCCGACGTGGTGCTGTTCCTGATCGACGCGCGCGCCGGCGTCCTGCCGCTCGACCAGGCCTTCGCCGGCTGGCTGCGCAAGCAGAAGGCCAAGGTGATCCTGGTCGCCAACAAGTGCGAGGGCCGCGCCGGCCAGCAGGGGCTCGCGGAGTCGCACGGGCTGGGGCTGGGCGAGCCGATCCCGTTCTCGGCCGAGCACGGCGAGGGCTTGAGCGACCTGCACGAGGCGATGGGCCGCCATATCGAGCCGATGCCGGAGGACGACGAGGACGCGCCCGACGCCGACGATGTCGACGCCGAGGATGCACCGGACCGTCCGCTGCTGCTGGCGATCGT
>CAYRBQ010000238.1:0-6198 GCA_964422305.1 uncultured Reyranella sp.
TGCTCGAAAAGCGCAAGATCGAGGCCGAGATCCTGAAGGAGGTCTACGAGACCCTGAAGGCCAGCCACGGCGAGGCGGTGGCCAAGAAGACGGTCGAGGAGTCGGTCCGCCGCTCGGCGATCGAGCAGGCCCGCCAGTTCGCCGCCTCGGTGCCCGGCGGCACGTCGCTCAAGTCGTTCCAGGACATCCAGCATCTCTGGACCAAGGGCGGGTCGCTGGAGATCGAGGTCAAGGAGCAGAGCGACACGACCTTCACCTTCAACGTGGTGCGCTGCCAGTACGCCGAGACCTACAAGGCGATGGGCCTGGGCGAGATCGGCCATCTTCTGTCGTGCAATCGCGACGGCGCCTTCTGCGAGGGCTACGACCCCAAACTCAAGCTCGAACGCACGCAGACCATCATGCAGGGCGCCAGCCACTGCAACTTCAAATACACGTACGAAAAGTAGTATTTGTCATCCTGAGCGAAGCGAAGGATCTCACGCGAGCAACGCAGGACTTCGCTCGATCCGCTAGGTCCTTCGCTGCGCTCAGGACGACAATGCCGCCCTAGTTCAAGAACTCCGCCACGACGATGTGGCCGTCCCTGGCGGGCCAGGTGCGCGTCGGGATGGTCTCGTTGTTGAACACCGCCATCACGGTGCGCACCGGCGAGGCCTCGAACGCCAGCTTGCTGATCGAGACGCCGGGCACGCCGTCGTTGATGCCGGGCGGCACCTTGCCGTCGAGCGTGAACTTGTCGCGTCCGACGCCGAAATAGCCGCGCGGTCGGCTGATGATCGTGAGGGCGCCGGCCCCTTCGTCGGCCTTGGGAAAGGGCTGCGGGCGCAGGTGGATGACGTCGCTCGAGCGCAGGAAGGGCGAACGGTAGGTGTGCGTCGTCGGCTGGCCCTCGATGCGAAGCACGAATTCGTAGTAGGCATCGGAGCGACCGACGAACGGTCCCCAGACGCCATCCTCGCCGGTCGTCTTGCGATGAAGCGCCACCGCGCTCCTGCGGTCGCCGGTCTTGGGATCGACCTCGAAGATCTCGACCTCGGCGCCGGCCACGGCCAGGTTGGTGTAGACGGACTCGGCAATGCCGGTGACGCGGCCGTTCAGGACGGGCAGCGGCTCCTGGGCGATGAACATGCTGGCCGGCGGCTTGCCCGCGATGTGCTCGTACATCGCCGCGAAGGCGAGCTTGTGGAACGCGACCTCGCGATGGTCGAGGCCCTCGAGCACGACGTTCTTCGCACCACGCAGCTCCGACGCGTCGTAGCTCACACCCGTCGGCTTGCCCGGCGCGCCGATGAAGCGGCCGTCGGGTTGCGAGTACTTGTCGTTCTTGTCGGAGCGGATCGCCATCAGCTCGACGCCGGGGATGAGATCGTCGGGGCCGGCATTCAGTCCCTTGAGGAAGGGAAAGGCGCCGTTGAATTCGCTGCCCACCAGCAGCGAGTCGGAGATCACGATGCCCTTGTTGGGCGTACCGCAGAGCACGGCGTGGCTCACGACCTCCGCGCCGCCGCCGTTCTTCAGGAAGCTCCTGATTGCGTTGCCGCCGCGCGACGAGCCGACCAGCGCCACTTTGCGGCGGCGCGTCGCCTTCAGCACCTGCGTCACGTAGGCCGCGAGCTCCTTCATCTGGTCCTCGGCCGAGGACCGGAAAGGCTGCGGCTTGGAATCGTCGCTGCGCGCGTTGGGGTAGGGAAAATCGATGGCGAAGAGCTGGTTGCGCTTGTAGCCGTTGGCCTCGAAGCGCCAGATGTTGTTGATCCAGAGCGCGCTCGAATCGCCATTGCCGTGCACGAACACGACCGGGGGCGGCGCGGGATCGCGCTCCTGCTGCCGGCGCGGCGCCGTCTGGGCACTCGCCTGGCCGAACGCGAGCGCGGGCCACAGCGCGGCGGCGCCTCCCAGCAGCATGCGTCGGGTGGGCATCGGGCCCTTCCTCATGTCTCCCCCTGAAAGTGCGCCCATGTTGGCAAATGCCGCCGCCCGGCGCTACGCTTGGCGAATGTCAATTTGTTACGTCGAAAGCCCGGTCGGCAGGTTGGCGGTCGAAGCGGATCACGACGCCGTGACCTCGCTGCGATGGGTGGGCGACGACGAACGCGCGGACGACACCTCCTCCACGCGTGTGCTGACGGAAGCGGTGCGCCAGCTCGACCGGTACTTCGGGCGCAAGCTCACGCAGTTCGACCTGCCGCTCGCCGCGCGCGGCACCGACTTCCAGAAGCGGGTCTGGGCCTTGATGAGCGACATCCCCTATGGCGAGACCATGACCTATGGCGGGATGGCGACGGTCCTCGCCTCAGGCCCGCGCGCCGTCGGCATGGCCTGCGGCCGCAACCCGATCCCCATCATCGTGCCTTGCCATCGCGTCATGGGAGGCGGCCGCAGCGAAGGCGGCTTCTCCGGCGGCCAGGGACTGCCCACCAAGCGCAAATTGCTCGCGCTCGAAGGCGCAATTCTGCTGTAGCAGGACCGCCTCACCCTGAGGAGCCGCACATCGTGCGGCGTCTCGAAGGGTGGGCAACGAGCCCGCTGCACATGCTTCGAGACGGTCACTACGTGACCTCCTCAGCATGAGGTCATTCTCGATTGCGTCGGCCGGGAGCCCCGGCTACGGAGGCGTGATGCGCGTGCTGATCACCCGGCCCGAACGCGAGGCGACGACCCTGGCGTCGGCGCTCGCCGAGCGCGGCCACGTTCCCGTCATCGCGCCCCTCTTCCGGCTCGAGATCCTGCGACCGCCGGCCGACTTCGCGGCGACCCTGGCCGCCAGCCAGGCCGTGCTACTGACCAGCGCCAACGGCGCGCGGGCGCTGGCCGAGGCGAGCGACCAGCGCGGCCGGCCGATCCTCGCGGTCGGCGACACCACGGCCTCGACCGCCGAGGGGCTGGGCTTCTCCTCCGTGCAGTCGGCGGCCGGCGACGGCGCGGCGCTGGCCGAGCAGGCGCGCCGCCAGCTCGATCCTGCGTCCGGGCCGCTGCTGCACGTATCGGGCGTCGACGTCGCCCTGGACCTCGCAGATGCCCTGAAGCCCGCCGGCTTCGAAGTGAAGCGTTTTGCGCTCTACGACGCGCGCGAGGAAGCCGAGCTGCCCGACTCGGCGCGGGCCGCCCTGCAGGCGCGCGCGCTCGACGTCGCCACCTTCTTCTCGCCGCGCGCCTCCGCGCATTTCGCGCGGCTGGTCCAGGAGGCCGGGCTCGCGGGTTCGCTGGCGGACGTCACGGCCATCGCCATCAGCCCTGCGGCGCTCCAGCCCTTGAGCACGCTGCCGTTCAAGGCGACGGTGGCAGCGGCACGGCCGACCCGCCAGGCCGTGCTGGACGAGATCGACCGGCTGGCCGCGGCCGGCGTAGAAGGACCGAGCATCATGAGCGACACACCTTCTTCTTCGGACACGCCGCCGCCGGCACCACCCCCTGCAGCGGCGCCCGCGCAGGTCCGCCGGGGCATCGGCGTGATCGGCGCCTTCGTCACCGGCGTGGTGGCGTCGAGCCTCGTCCTCGCCGGGGCGCTGATCTCGCTGCCCTACTGGCCGGCCGATATCCGCGCTTTGTGGCGCGGCGAGGCCGCGCCGCCTCCACCGCCCGCCCAGGCTCTCGACCTCCAGGCCGTGCGGGCCGATGCCTCGGCCGTCGCCAACGCGGCCGTCGACGCGGCGCGTCGCGATCTCACGGCCCGGCTCGACGACCTGGAGCGCCGCGTCCGTGCCCTCTCGGCGACGGCGGCCGAGCGCCCGGCGGCAACGCCCGATCCGGCGATCGCCGAGCTGCGCGGCAAGATCGCCGCCCTGGAAAACCGCCCGACTGCGACGGCGCCCGCCTCGCCGCCGCCCGCGGCGGGCGCGCCGAGTGGGGACCAGGAAAAGGAGCTCGCCGCGCTGAGGCTCGAGATCGCGACCCTGCGCAACGCGCTGCAGACGCTCGACCAGTCGATGGTCACGCAGCGCGACCAGGCCAAGGCGCTGGCCGAGGCCGTCGACAAGGCACGCACCGAGGCCGGCGCCCGTGGCGCGGGAGAGCAGAAGGCACTGGCCGCGGCTCGCGCATCGGCGGTGATCGGCGTCGCCGCCCGTCTCAACGTCGCCGTCGAGTCCGGCCTGCCGTTCGCCACGGACCTCGGTCTTCTCGCCCCGCTTGCCCAGGGCGACGCCAAGCTCACCGAGGTCGTGACCGCCCTGCAGCCGAATGCGCAAACCGGCGTCACCTCGCGCGCGGTGCTGATCGCCGACTTCCCGGCCGTCGCGAAGTCCGCCCTCGCCGACGATCTGGCCGACGATTCCTTCGGCGAGCGGCTGCTCGGCAAGCTGCGCGGCCTCGTCTCGCTGCGTCGCGTCGGCGGCGACGTGCAGGGCGACACCGTCGAGGCGAAGCTCGCGCGCGCCGAGGCCTCGCTCGAGGCCGGCGATCTCGCCAAGGCGGTGGAGACGGTGAAGACCCTGCCGCCGCAGACCGCGCGCGCCACCGCAGGCTGGCTGACGCGCGCCGAAGCGCATCTCGCGGCCAAGCGCGCGGTCGACCAGCTCGCCGCGCAGGCCGTGGCCCTCCTCGGCGCGGCGCGGTAGCCCGCGATGACCATCCTGCGCACGCTCGTCTGGTTCGTCGTCGCCGCGGCCGCCATGCTGGGCGCGGTGTGGCTGGCCGAACGGCCCGGCACCGTCACCGCCGAATGGCACGGCTGGCGGCTCGACACCAGCGTCGGCGTGCTGCTGGTCGCCGTGGTGGTGCTGATCCTGGTCTGCATCGGCCTGTGGCTGCTCTACCGCTGGATCGTCGGCGCGCCGGGCGCGCTGCTCGAAGGCTGGGGCGAGAGCCGCCGCCGGCGCGGCTATCGCGAGCTGACGCAAGGGCTCGCCGCGGTCGCGGCAGGCGACGGCGCAGAGGCGCAGAAACATGCGCGCAAGGCCGAGCAGCTTCTCTCCGAGCCGCCGCTCACGCTTCTTCTCTCGGCGCAGGCCGCCCAGCTCACCGGCGACCGCGACGCGGCCAAGCGCGCGTTCGACGCCATGCTCGAGGACGAGCAGATGGCTTTCCTCGGCCTGCGCGGCCTGATCGGCCAGGCGCTGCGCGAGGGCGACCAGGCGAAGGCGCTGGCCTATGCCGAGCGCGCCTTCAAGCTCCGGCCGCAGACGCCGTGGGTCGTGCACTCGCTGTTCGACATGCAGGCCCAGGTCGGCCAGTGGAAGGCCGCACAGGAGACCCTCGACACGGGGCTGCGCCGCAAGGTCGTGATGCAGGACAAGGGCCGCACGCTGAAGGCGCTGCTGCTGGTCGAGCGCAGCCGCGAAGCCGAGCGCGAGGGGCGCGCTTCGGACGCGCTGGCGCTCGCCCGCGAGGCGTTCGGGCTCGCGCCGGAGCGCATCGCCGTCACGCACCAGTTCGCGCGCCTGCTGCTCGCGGCGGGCGAGCCGAAGAAGGCGCTGAAGACGGTGGAGCGCGGCTGGGCGCTGGCGCCGCATCCCGATCTCGCGACGCTCTATCTGGAGGCGTCGGGCGAGACCGAGGCGCTGAAGCGGGTCGGCGTCGTGCGACGGCTGGCCGGCCAGAATCCGACCGACATCGAAAGTCACCTGGCGCTGGCCCAGGCCTCGCTGGACGCGGGCCTGTGGGGCGAGGCGCGGCGGCACCTCGATGCGGCGGCCGGCAGCAACCCGCCGGTGCGCGTCTGCCGCCTCATGGCCGAGGTCGAGGAGCGCGCGCAGTCGGGACAGGAGAAGGTGCACGAGTGGCTGGCCCGCGCCGCCGACGCGCCGGCCGATCGCGCCTGGCGCTGTGCGGCGTGCGGCGCCCATCACGAGGCGTGGCGGCCGGTCTGCGAGAGCTGCGGCGCCTTCGGCACGCTGCAATGGCGTGCCCCCGGCACCTATGGCCAGATCCTGCCACCCGAGACCCGGCCGGCAGCCGCGCTGCCGACTCCGGCAACGACAACAAACACGACCTGACGGGGAAGCGACATGTTCGAGACGACGCTCGCGGGCAGCCTGCCCAAGCCGGCCTGGCTCGCCACGCCCAACGTGCTGTGGGCGCCGTGGACGCTGGAAGGCCAGCCGCTGTTCGAGGCCAAGGACGACGCGACCTATCTCGCCATTCGCCGCCAGGAAGAGGCCGGCCTCGACATTGTGAGCGACGGCGAGCAGGCGCGGCAGCATTTCGTGCACGGCTTCCTGGCCGAGGTCGACGGCGTCGACTTCGACAAGAAGATCC
>CAYRBQ010000239.1:0-6189 GCA_964422305.1 uncultured Reyranella sp.
GCGGCAACAGATCGTGGCCTGGAGACTCGATCATGTCGATCTCGCCGTTCTGCAGGGCCCCCACCTGCGTCTGCACGTCGGAGATCCAGAGCCACTCGACGCGGTCGACCTTGGCGACCTTGCCCCCGGCAAGGCCGTTGGCCGGCTCGCTGCGGGGCTTGTACTTGGGGTTCTTGACGTAGACCGTCTTCTCGCCGGGCTTCCACTCGTCGCGCTTGAACATGAACGGGCCGGACCCGATCACGTCCTCGGCCTTGATCTGCGTCGCCGGATCGGTCGCGGCAACGCGTGCCGGCATCATGAAGGGCACGTTGGACGACGGCTTGCCGAGCGACTGCAGCACCAGGCCGTAGGGCTCCTTCATGCTCATCTTGAACGTCTTGGCATCGACCACGTCGAGGCTCGCCACCGAGCCCATCATCTTCTGGCCCATCGAGTCGCGGGCCGCCCAGCGCTTGATCGAGGCGACGCAGTCCTCGGCGGTGACGGGCTTGCCATCGTGCCACTCGAGGCCGTCGCGCAGCGTGAAGGTCCAGGTGAGCTTGTCGGCCGAGACGTCGTACTTCTCGACCATCTGCGGCTTGACGTCGAACTTCTCGTCCATCGCGAACAGCGTGTCCCAGACGAGATAGCCGTGGTTGCGCACGATGTAGGCGGTGGTCCAGATCGGATCGAGGATCTTGAGATCCGAATGCATCACCACCTTGAGGGTCTGCGCGTCGGCCGGCGCCGCCGCCATGGCGCCGACGCTTGCCGCCGCGACGAGCGCGAGCGCGGATTTCCTGAATGAAAACATTTCCCTAAGACTCCCTGTCTTGCGGCCGGTCCCTGCCCGCACAAGCTTGCAAGAATCGAGCCGCCCCATTTGTGACAGTAGCAGTCCGGAACCCCCCTCTGACAAGCCGATTCACGACGGATGCGGTCTGGTGGCTACGCGCTCAGCGCGGTCGGTTGATCGCCTTCTCGAGCAGCTCGAGCACGCCTTCCGATGCCGCAGATGCGACAATGTCGCCGAATCCCGCCCAGGAGCCGCGCGCGGCGGCCATCGGCACCGGATTGGATTGCTCGATGTCGCCGACGCTCCGGCCGGCCGGGTCCTTGACCACCCACTTCACGGTGAGGCGGCCGGTGCGGTCGTCGACCTGCTTGAGGTCGACGGTGCCGACGACGGTGAAGGAATCGCTCTCGGCGGCGTCGACCAGCACGATCTTGCTCGAACCCAGGGCGCGGCGCATGCCCGAGGTGAGCTGCCGGTTGCCGTCGGACGGCGCCCCGGTGACAGCCGCGACCAGCACCTTGACCTGCGGCTCGGCCGGCTTGGTCGCCGCCGCGGGCGTTGCCGCCGGCTGCGTGCCGTCCTTGCTCGCCGCCGCGGCCTGGGCGGCGAGCGACTGGTCCGACGCGAGCTCGACGGGAAACTCGTAGGGGATGGTGACGCCGGCCGCGACCTGGCCGGGCGCGCGCGGGATGAAGTTGGGCGGCTTGCCGATCAGTGTGGCGACCTTCGGCGCGGCCTGCTGGGCGATACGCGAGACCAGCCGCTCGCTCTGCTCGGCATAGTCGCCGGGCTGGGCGCGCGTCTTGACGGTCGCGGGCTCGTCGCCCTTGGGCCGGCCGGCGATACGCCAGTCAACCTGCACCTCGATCGACATGTCGGCGTCGCGCGTGCTCATCACGCCCTCGAGCTGGATCGGCGCCTCGGCCGGAGCGACGGCGGCGGTGATGCCATAGGACTGCAGCTCGACGGCCAGCGCGGCGGCGACGCGCTCGCCCATGCGCGCGGGCATGTTGCGCGGGGCAGCGACGGCGACCTCGACCTTGTTGGTGAGCTGCCGACGGTTCGAGACCTGCGAGGAATCGTGTTCGAAGGGGCGTGGTGGGCTTACGCAGGCCGGCAGCGCGAGCAGGAGAAGGAACGTCACAACATGGCGCATGTCGCGACGATTCCCAGCAGGCAGCAGAACATCAGGATGATCAGGTAGGGCACGGCGCTCGCCTCAGTCCCGGAGCGCGATCGCCGACAGGCCACGGCCGTAGTCGCGCACGCCCTGGAGCGTGTTGCGGCGGTAGCTGAAGAAGTCGTCGGTGCCGCTGAGCGTGTCGTGGCCGGTCGCCGCGACGGCCACGCCGTTCCGTGCAATGCGGTGCAGCAGGTAGCCCGGCAGGTCGAACATGAAATGGCCGGCGCGTGCGGCCGTCCGGAAGAAGCGCTCGTTGGCGGGATCCTGCGCGAGGAACGGAGCGGGGAATTCCGGTCCCACTTCATAGGAGGCCGGCCCGATGCAGGGGCCGATCACGGCGCGGATGCGCTCACGCTTCGCGCCGAGCTTCTCCATCGCCGCCACGGTGACGTCGGCCACGCCGCCCAAGGCGCCCTTCCAGCCGGCATGGCAGGCGCCGATCACGCCCGCCGCGTTGTCGGCCATCAGCACCGGCGCGCAGTCGGCGGCCAGCACGCCCAGCACGACGCCCGGCCGGTCGGTCACGAGACCGTCCGCCTTGGGCGCGCCCGGCGAGCTCCAGCGACCGTCGGCCACGGTCAGCACGTCGGTCGAGTGGATCTGGTGCACGGTCTGCAGGTCGGGCTCCCCCAGGCCGAACTGGTCGGCCACGCGGCGGCGGTTCTCGCGCACGTTGTCTGCCGAGTCGCCCGAGCCATAGCCGCAGTTCAGCGAGGAATAGAGGCCGGCGGAGACGCCGCCCTGGCGGGTGAAGAAGCGATGCTGGACCCCATCGAGGTCGGCGAGCGTCTGGGCTTGGATCATGCAACGGTATCCGAGAAGCCGGCGGGCGGAGAACTTTTGCCGTCGCCGAGCGCCAGCACGCGAAAGAGGGTGCCCATTTGGTCGGGAGCGATCAAGCGGGCGGATGCCGCATCGATGGTGCTGGCCTGCGCGGGACTCGCGCGACGCTTCAGGGTCTCTGCGCGTTGCAGGAGGCCGAGCCGGCGCAGGAAGTCGCCCTGGCCCACGGGCCCGAAGGACGGCATGTCGGCCGAAGCGGCGAGGGCTGCGAAGTCGACATGGGCGCTGAGATCGGTCTCGCCCGGCTGGTCGAGGATGCCCGCGCCGCGATGGCCGCGCACCGCCTGCAGCGAGGCGGCGCGTCCGGCGGTCTCGGCCCCGTAGTCGACGATCAGCGCCCAGCCGCCGTGTGCACGGATGCGTGCGCCGATCGCGGCGGCGACCGCGCGGCCCGCCTCGCAGAGTTCGGCTTCGGCGCCGATGGCGGCCTCCGGCAAGAACGACGCGAAAGGCGTCGCGCCGGGCGCCAATGCCAGCCGCAACGCACCGTCGCCGCCCAGGCCCACCATGCGCTCGCGCCAGCCCGCCGCGGTGCGATGGAACTGCCTCACCGGCAGGGCGTCGAAGAATTCGTTGGCCACCAGCAGCAGCGGCCCGACCGGCACCTCGTCGAAGCGCTCATGCCAGGTGGGTGCGTACTTCGAGAGCACGGCACGCTGCGCCTCCCGCATCGGCCCATTGGTGTCCACGAGGTGGAGATCGATCGCGGCGTGGAAGCCCGGCACGGACGCGGTCGCGCGCAATGCATCGGCCATCAAGGTGCCGCGCCCCGGTCCCAGCTCGACGATGCGTACCGGGGTGGGCTTTCCCATCGCCAGCCAGCGCTCGGCCAGCCATGCACCGATCAGCTCGCCGAACATCTGCGAGATCTCGGGAGCGGTGGTGAAGTCACCGGCGGCGCCGACCGGCATGGCGCGGCGGTAGTAGCCGAGGCGGGGATGACCCAGCGCCTCGCCCATGAAGTCGGCCAGCGAGATCGGGCCGGTGAGCGCGATGCGGCTCGCGATCAGGCGGCCGAGCTCGCTGGTCACGGTAGCGCCGGTCTCCGGTACGCGCGCAGGATCAGCCAGCCGCCGAACAGCAGCACCGGCAGCGACAGCAGCATACCCATGGTGAGCGGCCCCAGCAGGAAGCCTAGATGCGCGTCGGGCTCGCGGAAGATCTCGCCCACGATGCGCGCGATGCCGTAGCCTGCGCAGAACACGCCGGTCAGCAGGCCGGGCCGGCGGCGGCCGTCGGTGAGCTTCCACACCAACACCACCGCGATGGTGAGCAGCACGCCCTCGAAGAACGCCTGGTAGAGCTGGCTGGGATGACGCGGCAGCGGTCCGCCGCGCGGGAACACCATAGCCCACGGCACGTCGCTCACGCGGCCCCACAGCTCGCCGTTGATGAAGTTGGCGAGGCGGCCGAAGAAGAGGCCGGTCGGCGCCACGATCGCCACGAGGTCCGACAGCATGAACGGGTCGGTCTTGTTGCGCAGCGCGAAGAGCAGGATGGCGGCGATGACGCCCAGCAGGCCACCGTGGAAGGCCATGCCGCCCTCCCACACGGTGAGCGCGGCCAGCGGGTTCGTGAGGTAGTAGCCTGGCTTGTAGAAGAGCACGTAGCCCAGCCGTCCGCCGAGGATGACGCCGAGCGCGGCCCACAGAAGGAAGTCGTCGATCTTGGCGGGCGAGAGCAGCTCCGGCGGCTGCTCGCAGACCCGGCGCATCACCTGCCACCCGATGACCAGGCCCGCGATGTAGGCGAGCGCGTACCAGCGGATGGCGAAGGGCCCGAGCTGCACCAGAACGGGATCGATCTCGGGGTAGGGGATCGCAAGCAGGGTCATGGGGGCGATCCTTATAGCGGGATGATCGTGACCCTAGAATGGTCGCGGCGCCGGTTCTGGGGGAACCGGCGCCGCTGGGGACAATCCGAACGAGAGACTTTTTATGGTCTTTTTACGAGAGGGGGCGTCGGAAGGTCCTTGTCTGCTCAGGCTTCGCCGACCGTCTCGAGGATCGAGGCGGTCAACGCGTCGGAGGGCGACTTGCCGGCCCACACGACATACTGAAAGGCGGGATAGAAGCGCTCGCTCTCGGTGATGGCCACCTCGACGAGGTCGTTGAGCTGTTCGGCGATCAGGCCGTTGGTCCCGCGGAGCGGGATGGCGTGACGGAACATCGGCAGGCCCTCCTCGGTCCACAGATCGAAGTGACCCAGCCACATCTTCTCGTTGATCAGCGCCAGCAGGCTATGGATGTCGGTGTGGCGCTCCTGCGGGATGCGGACGTCGTAGGCGCAGGTGAAGTGCAGCGCCTCGACGTCGTCGCGCCAGGAGAAGAACATGCGGTAGTCGCACCAGCGACCCGCGACCTCCACGGCGATTTCCCGGTCAGATGTCCTGTCGAAGGGCCAGTCGTTCGCGGCGACGACCTTCTCGATCATTTCGAGCGGGTTCAGGTCGGCTTTCCGTCTGGTCCGCTCGTGTCGCGATAACGCCATCGACCCACTCCCCAACCATTCCGCCCTGCGGCTCCGGATGAGCCATTCTCGTGGCGGGTGGCCGACATATCGTGGTGGGCACCCAACAACCCACAACCGGTAGCCTGCCATAAGGGTGAGTCCCGGCGCAATAAGAAATGGAGCGGAAATCGGGGAAAGAGTCAGGGATTCCATGATTTTAATCCCCAGCGTTAAGATTCGAATCGCAAAATTCCGCAAGACGAATCGCGAAGGTGTGCTCAATTTCCAAGCAATCGCCGTCTCGGCCTGCGGTTTGCCCTGCATTTCCGCACTTCTGGCGGGTCTGGCACAGGTCTTGCCTCTACCGCCTCCAAGCGCGTCAGCGCCAAGACCAGGAGGAGGCCTCGTCATGTTCAAGGACCCGTTCGACCCCAAGACCCTGCTGGGACGGGGCTGTAGCTGCGGTGGCAATCATGCCGAAGCCGACCATGCCCGCCTGACCGCCACGCCCGTGCCGACGGGCGAGGAGGATCGCTGGAACCGTGTCGTCGACGCCGCCGTGCTGCGGGCCGTCTTCCCGGTCGACGCCTCGCGCCGCCTGTTCCTCAAGACGGTCGGCGCCTCGACGGCGATGGCCGCGATCTCCTCTGTGCTGCCGCTCGCCGCCGCACGCGAGGCTTTCGCCCAAGGTGGTGCGCCGGAGAAGAAGGACCTCAAGGTCGGTTTCATCCCCATCACCTGCGCCACGCCGATCATCATGGCTCACCCGATGGGCTTCTACTCCAAGCACGGCCTCAATGTGGAAGTCGTGAAGACCGCCGGTTGGGCGGTGATCCGCGACAAGTCGCTGGCCAAGGAATACGACGCCAGCCACATGCTCTCGCCGATGCCGATCGCCATCTCACTGGGCGTCGGTTCGAACCCGGTGCCATGG
>CAYRBQ010000240.1:0-6178 GCA_964422305.1 uncultured Reyranella sp.
CCCCTGTGGGGGGGGGGGGCCGCCGGGGGGGGGGGGGCGGCCCCCGGGGGTCACACGCCCTTCGCGGCGAGCGCTGCCTCGATGGCGCGCTCGAGCTTCGGGCCCATGCCGCCCGCGGCGGTGAACCACTCGACGATGCGGCCGTCGCGGCCGATCAGGATCTTGTGGAAGTTCCAGGTCGGCACGCCGAGCGCGCCGGTCTGCGTCGCCGCCCATCTGTAGAGCGGGTGCGCGTCGGCGCCGGTCACGACCTGCTTGTCGGCCAGCGGAAACGTCACGTCGAAATTGGCCTCGCAGAAGCGCTTGATCTCGGCGTTGCTGCCGGGCTCCTGGCCGCCGAAATCGTTCGACGGCACGCCCAGCACGACGAGACCTTTATCCCTGTAGCGCCGCCACAGTTCCTCCAGCCCCTTGTACTGGCCGGTGAAGCCGCAGAGCGAGGCCGTATTCACCAGCAGCACGACCTTGCCCTTGTAGTCCGCGGTCGGCAGCGGACCGCCGCCGATCGAGTCGAGCGACACCTTCGTCCAGTCGATAGGGTCGCGCCCGGCCTGCGCCCAAGACATCGAGGAGAGCACGGCACCGATCACGGCGAAGGCCAGCATGCGGAGGACCTTCATCGTCATCATCTTCGGCGCTCCTTCCGGGCCCGGCGTGCGGGTGCCTTCGACGCACCGATCAGCCCGTCGAGCGTCTGCTGCGATTCCTCGGGCAATCGCCGGCGCCCCGCGTCGAGCTTCTGGCGCCACTGGCCCCCTTCCGTCCACGCCGTTTTCCAGGCCCGAGCCAGTTCGGCGGGACGCCTCACGGCCAGGGCCTGGATGAGGGCATGCGCCTGCAGGATGTCCTTGGGCGACTTCGCCTGGTCCACTCTTTCCGCGGCGACGATCAGCTTGTGCACGGCATATCGCTCGGCGCGCGGCACCGTCACGGGAACGCCGCCGCCGAAGAGAAGGACGGAACGCTCGGGCTGGTGGATCAGGTAGTCGAGGTGTCGCAACGGCTGGGCGCCGGCGCCGCCGAGTGCCTTCATCCGCGCGGGCTTGCCCTGATGCTCGGCCGACCCGCGATTGGGCGTCAGGAAATCGACGGCATGATCCATGTCGTTCCGGTAGCGCGTCGAGACGACGGGATCGCCGATGTCGGGAATGGCCCGGAAGGTCGGGTCGACCGTGCGCAGGACGGCCAGCGGATCGGACATGCTCTCGCCGATATTCTCCGAGACCCCCCAGAACTGCGCGAAGTCCACATCCTGCGTCATGAGGGGACGGCTGCCCAGCTTCACGCCGAGGGGGCCGGCGTAGGTCTGGAAGGCCAGGGTGCCGACCAGCACACCGCGCAGGCGGAAGAAACCCGCCTTCCACATGGCCTCGACGATCGCGCCGGACAGGCGATCGGGCGTCGGCAGGCCGGCGGCGGCGAGGGCATGGACCAGCGTCTGCCGGCGCTTGAAGCCCGACTTCATCGTGCCGAAGCGTCGGACCCGGTCGGCGATGCTCTGGTCCGAAACGGGGCCGACGTATCTGTTGCGGGTCCTGGTGCCCTCGCGCCATTGATAGTGCCAGTAGAGCCGGCCCTTCGATCGCTTGCGGACGAAGCTGCCCTTCTCCGGGAAGTCGCGGTCGAACTCGGCGTCCAGCGCCCGCTGCAGCAGCTCGGCGAACATGGTCTGGGCGGCCAGATCGACGTCTTTCATGGCTCGGCTGTCCGGGGCGGTTGACCAACAAATCTAGATTGTTGGTCAACCGGGTCAAGACGCAAAGGCGTTCCGGTACCGCGACTCTGGAGTCCGTTTGATCCGGCTGGAAGACGCGGTTCCATCTGAGCCGAAAACACCCTGGAGCATCGAACCTTTGGCCGGAATCGGCCGGAGGCACCATGCCGAGGGCCGGGATGCCCGACTTGATGCTGTCCCGATTTGTCGCAAGCCGCCCTAGCGCCAGAAATAGCGGCCGTCGCGGCGATTCTCGTCGAGCTTGCGGTCCAGCTCCGCCTGCTCGGGCGAGAGCGGCCGGCGCAGCAGCCTGCGGATCCCGACCGCGAGCAGCGGCAATCCCACCATGACGGTGACGACCGCGGCGAGGATCAGCAGCGCGCGCATGTCATCCCGCCGCGGTCAGGCGGGCGTCGCCTTGTAGACGCAGTTCCACTTGGTCGTGACGATCTCGAACGGGCGCGGCTTGTCGCCGGCACCGATCTTGATGCGCACGCGGCGGTCCTGGCCGACCAGCGCCTTGGCCTCCTCGTCGGCCGCGCCCTTCGCGTCGAGCTTCACCTGCAGATAGGGCTCGTCGTGGTCGTCGAACAGCGAGAAGCGCTCGCCCCTGATACGAACAGTGCCGCGCTTGCCGCCGGCGTCGCAGTTCCGCGCGTCGCCGCCGGTCTGCAGGATGCGCACCTTCCAGTCGGTCGGCGCCAGCGGCGCCGTCACCGGCTTCAGCGTGTAGAGACAGCCCGTCGCCAGCCGCAGCGTCAGGTCCTTGGTCCGCGCGTTGCCGTGGACCTGCGGCCGGATGCCGGGCGAGAGCTGCCAGTTCACGTCGACGCTGCCGTCCGCCGCGATCGGCCCGCGATGCGTCTTCTGCTGCGGCGTGTTGATGGCGATGTTGTTCTCGTCGACCGACACCTCGTAGATCATCGGATAGTCGAGGCACTCGCGGCCCACCGCCGTCGGCTTGAGCTGCGCCTCGACCGGCCAAGTTTGGGGCTGGGCGTGGGCGTTGGCGGCGAAACAGAGGAGGGCGAAGGCGAGGGCGTGTCTCATGATGGGCGAAAGAGTCCTGCAGGTGTGACGCTAGTAGACGACTCTGTCTGAGCGGTTGCAATGCTTGGTTAGGGCACTGCTACTGGACACCTTTGGGAGTCAGCACCGGCAGAACATCTCTAAAGCCGCCGTTGCAAAATTCACTATGGCTTGCGAGCGCGTCAAGCAGGACCGGTCGCCAATGATTTGGATGGAAGGCGCTGCATTCAACTTTGGCTTGTCGGCACAGGAACGAAGCTACACCGTCTGCACCCCCAGCTTCGAAGGCGTCGGACAGCGCAACTGCGTGACCAGTAAGATAGATGTTTATTTCACGCTGGTATCGCTTGTTCAGTTGTAAGCGCTCAAACTGAAAGGCAATCCGTTTTTGCAGTAGCATTGGCAAAGAACTCGATGGGTCGACGCAAAATTCAACAAGCAAACCTCCACTCTTGAGGTTGATGTCGGCCCGAATGAACTGAGTATTGGGAAGCTTCTCAAAGTATGGATGCACGTACCGTTGTTCGAGTGGTTCGTAAATCTGACTGCTCTTTAAGTGATTGCAGTCGTGGCACAGCGGTATGAGGTTCCGCACATATATGGCTAGTGGTCGGTAGGTCTTATGCGGCAGGTGGTGATCGAGATCACGCGGCCCTGAGATGCCGCAAATTGGGCAATCACGCACGCCCATGAACAATGAAGTGCGGATGGAATCCAGCTTCCCGCCAGTCTGGGTGAAGCGATAGCTCTGATAAATTTCATCGTTGAGAGCCTCGCTAAGGATCCCGCCTTCCAATGAGCTCGACGGCTGTCCTAGAGAAGCATCGTAGTGATCATAGATCGCAAGTACCCATTCGACTTCTTCATTCGTAATGTCGTATCCCTTCTGAACGCCTTTCCGGATATAGATCTTGAGCGCCTTTTTTAATTGAGCGCAATCTTCCCCACGATCAGGGAGAGGCAAAGACCTCATTGATCCTTAGCCTTGCGAGCGAGGCCAGCCATTACATAGGCAAGCGCTTGCCCGCTTAGGCTTGGTGAAAACACCTCATTGATTTGCTCAAGATTGTCGCAGCCTTGAACCAGGAGATCCAAGACGTTGTGAAAGTCTGTCGTTGCTGAGGTCAGGCCGAAAACACTTTGAGTCAGAATTCCTACATTCTCGCCGAAGGTCTCCATGGGCGGTTGTTCAACACTGAAGTGATCGCCAACTCTGGTTACAATCCTAACATGTTGTGCAAGCGTCTCTTGCAGTACGACGGGAGAATGCGTCGCTACAACTGCCAGTGCGTTCTTCACCTCAAGTACGACTCTAATGGCACTCAGTAGTGCAGCAGTGAGAGGAGGGTGAAGATGCGTCTCTGGTTCGTCGAAAAGAATCAGAGATCGTCTAGTTGCGTGAGCAATCAGTGCAGTAAGTACATGGAGGGCGATCTTGTGGCCGGTGCTCCAGCCCATGAAACTTGCTCGTGCATCATCACCTAGCAAGTCACTGCGAGTTTTCCCGCCGATATCTGCGAATGATTGATCGGCCAGCAATACTTCAAGGGCAGCATCGAAAAGTACGCCGTCTCCGTTGCTATCGATTCGATCGATCGATCTAACGAACTCATCAGCCAGCTGATCGAGGGACTTGAGTTTACTTGTGGCTTGGCGCTCTCGCGAAGGTAACGGGACGCGCATTTGTGGATCTGATGTCGACTCAATGGCCAAGAGGTCGTCGCGCGCTTCGCTAACGATGTCTCTCAAGCCCGCATAGACGTAGCGCCCCCCGCCTCGTTCTACATCAGTTGAAATCTGTCGAAGATCTGAGTCGTAGACTGCGGGCACGGCAAAATTATCAAATGCACTATACGAGATCGCGATGACGCGCATGAAGCCAATCGAAGAGGGCTCGAAAGAGCCTACTGCCTGTACCTGTTCAAGCAGACGGTCGGACGGAGCGGCAAATGCGACCCGGGCCATCCTGGAAAGCAAAGTACTCTTTCCAGATCCATTTCGCCCTATCACTGCGATGATTCGTTTGGGAAGCAAGACACTTATGCTGTAGCCGTCGATGGAGTGCTTGGGGCCTGTGTAGAAAAGCGGTTCGGGTGAACTGAAGTTCATAGTCAGTGGAGACGACCATCCGGCGGCGCGAAACTCGATGACTTCAGACAAGTCAGCGAGCGTGCTGTAGTTGTTCGCGTAAATGGCAGTCGCATCTGCCAAAAAGCCATCAATGTCGGTGTTGTCACGAAATAGAGAAATTCCCCAGCCTGGCTCCTTCTCGAACTCCCTCTGCAGGGCTGGTCTCGCGACTACATCTCGAAGCGCGTCCATTATCTCCGCGCGATCTGCGGTCGGGACTTCGCTCAGGCGCTGATAGTAGTCGAGTGAAGCGCCTACGGAGCAGAAGTTTGCTGGTAGCCGCTCGAAGCTTTGGTGAAGCTGAATTGTGTCTGCACCAGTTTGCCCACGTCGGAGGATTTTTACTGGGCCGACACGAATTGCTTCGGAGTTGTCCTGCTGTGGTTGATAGAACAGGTGATAAAGTGTCTGGAAGCTGTAGTCGTTCCAATTATCTTGCTGCAGTGCAAATCGTGTGTTGAGGCGCTCAGGCTCTCCACGCCGAGGCGGAAATACGTCGATAACCATCAGCAGCGTTCCACTTCAGGAATAATGCGATCTACTGTTACCGCGGCAACTGAAACCTTACCCCCGCCCGCGCCAGGCCGCCGCCCATCGCCATCGCAGCACCATCGGCGCGCCAGCACGCGGCGCCGGTCATGCTGCCGTCGTCGTGGAATTCGATGGCGTTCATGCCGCCGGCCACGGTCGGCATGATCTTGAGCTCGTGGCCGCGCGCGGCGAGGCCGTCGCGCACGGTTGAGGGAATGCCGTGCTCGACCTCGAGCGTCGGGCCCTCGGTCCAGATGCGCGGCGCCTCGACGGCCTCCTGCAGCTCCATCCCGTGGTCGATCAGGTTGACCAGCGCCTGCAGCGCCGAGGGGAAGATCTTGCGGCCGCCCGGCAGGCCGAGCGCATAGCGCACCTTGCCGTCCTTCATCGCCATCATCGGCGACATCGAGGTGGTGACCCGCTTGCCCGGCTCGATCGAGAGCGCGTTGCCCGGCCGCGGGTCGTAGTTGTTCATGTAGTTGTTGGGGATCATGCCGGTGCCCGGCACGACGAAGCGCGCGCCGAACAGGCTGTTGATCGTCTGCGTGGTGCTCACGACGTTGCCCTTGCCGTCGGCGACGGTGAGATGCGTCGTATCTGAGCCTTCGGCGGCGGCGAGGCCGCCCTGCCAGGTCGAGGCCTTCGCGAGATCGAGGAGCGCGCGGCGCTGCTGGGCGTAGTCGAGGCTCACGATGCGCTCGACCGGGACCTTCACGAAGTCCGGGTCGCCGCTCGCCTCGGCGCGGTCGGCGAAGGCGATCTTCAGCACCTCGG
>CAYRBQ010000241.1:0-6174 GCA_964422305.1 uncultured Reyranella sp.
CAAGCCGGGCCTCCCCTACCTCGACATCGTGCGCCGCGTGAAGGACGCGTTCGGCGTGCCGACCTACGCCTACCAGGTGAGCGGCGAGTACGCGATGCTCCGGGGCGCCGCCGATCGCGGCTGGCTCGACTGGAACAAGGTGCTGATCGAGACGCTGACCGGCTTCAAGCGCGCCGGCTGCGACGGCATCCTGACCTACGGCGCGGTGGACGCGGCGAAGCTGCTCAAGTCGAAATGATTGAGCGGCCGTCGGCGCGGCTGATCCTGCTCGACCCGCAGGACCGCCTCTTCCTGTTCAACGTGCACGACCCCAAGGTCTTCGACCCGGCTGAGCCGTTCTTCGACCCGTTCTGGGTGATGATCGGCGGCATGGTCGATCCCGGCGAGGATTATGCCGAGGCGGCCGTGCGCGAGGCCGGCGAGGAGACCAAGCTGCCGGTGATCGACACGCCGCGCTGGGTATGGACGCGCGAGCGCCGCATGAGCTGGCGCGGCAAGGACGTCCTGCATAAGGAGCGCTTCTTCCTCGCCCGCACCGACCGCACCGAGATCGACACCTCGGGCCTCGACGAGAAGGAACGGAGCTGGACCTTGGGCCATCGCTGGTGGAGCGCGGCCGAGATCGCCGCTTCTTCCGAGCGCTTCGAGCCGCTCGAGCTGGGCACGCTCCTGCCTGTGCTGCTGCGCGACGGGCCTCCGAAGGAACCGCTCACCCTTTCCTGAGTCCCGCGCCTTCGTCCAACAGGCGCTGGGTGTCGGCGAAGCTCAGCATGTCGCGCATCCAGGCGAAGGAACCCTGTTCCTTCATCGCCCGGCCTGCCGCCATGAAGGTCGCGAGCGCCAGCCGCGACAGCGCGCCGCCGACACTCACCCTCTTTGCGCCCGCTTCGCTCAATTGCGCCACCGTGATGTCGGGATCGAGCCAGCCCGTCACGACGTTCACCGGCCTCTTCACCGCCGTCACGACCGCGCGGACCTCCGCGACGTTGCGCAAGCCGGGCGCGTAGAGCACGTCGGCGCCCGCGTCGGCGTAGGCCTGCAGGCGACGGATCGTGTCGGCCATGTCGGTGCGGCCGTTGATCAGGTTCTCCGCCCGCGCCGTCAGCAGGAATGGCACCGGCTGGGCGTGCGCCACCTCGGCCGCCGCCTTCACGCGCGCTACGGCGAGCTCGAACGGGTAGATCCGGTCCCTGGCGTCGCCCGTCGAATCCTCGATCGAGCCGCCGGCGGCGCCGGCCTCTGCGGCCAGCCGGATTGCTTCGGCGGCTTCCTCGGGCGCATGCGCGAAGCCGTTCTCCAGGTCGACGTTCACCGGCAGGTCGGTCGCCTCGACGATGGCGCGGCAGTTCGCGATCACCTCAGTGCGGCTCACCTTGCTGTCCGGCCGGCCCAGCATGTTGGCGAGGCCGAGGCTCGTTGTCGCCAGCGCCTCGAAGCCCAGCGATGCGAGCAGGCGCGCCGTGCCGGCGTCCCACGGGTTGGGGATCACGAACGCGCCCGGCCGCTCGTGCAGTTCGCGAAAGGCCGCGGCCTTCTCCTGTGACGTCCGCATGATATCTCCTTCGTTCCGGTCTCGAACTTGGGCCTCGCGCGGCCACTTGTGAAATGCATAGTATCTGGCTTCACCATTCGGATTCCTGATCCATGGACATCGACGAAATCCAGACCTTCGTGGCCATCGCCGACCTCGGCGGCTTTACCCAGGCCGGCCTGCGCCTGCATCGCTCGCAGCCCGCGATCAGCCGCCGCCTCGGGCTCCTCGAGCAGGAGCTGGGCGCACCCTTGTTCGACCGCATCCGCGGTCACGCGCGGCTCACGGAGGCCGGTCTCGCCTTTCTGCCCCATGCCGAGGCGGCACTGGCCGCGCTGAAGGACGGGCGCGACGCCGTCCAGGGCCTGAGGAGCGGCATGCGCGGCGCGATCTCGCTGGCCCTCGTCGGCACGCTCGCCGACACGCACATCATCGGCGCGCTCCGCCGCTTCGCGCGCCGCTCGAAGGACGTGAGGCTCGAGCTGCGCACCGCGTCGAGCAGCGAGGTCACCGACCTCGTGCGGCGCGGCGAGGCGACCCTCGGGCTCCGCTACTTCGGCACCGTGCGGCCGGAGCTCGTGTCGCTCGACGCCGGCGGCGAGGCGATGCTGGTGGTCGCCGCGGCGGGCCATCGACTCGCCGGCCGTCGCGTAAAAGATCCGAGCGCGCTGAAAGCCGAACGCTGGGTCGGCTTTCCCGCCGTGGCGGACGAGCCCGACTCCTCGGGCCACGTGCTGATGCGCCAGTTGATCCGCGCCGGGCTCGATGCCGCCGATGTGACCCTGATCGACAGTCTCACCGCCCAGAAGCGCCTCGCCCAGGCCGGCTTTGGTCTGGCACTCGTGCCCGAGAGCAGCGTGCGCGACGAGCTGCGCCAAGGCAGCCTCGTGAAGCTCGACGTTCCGGCGATGCGCACGACCATCCCGATCACGGCGATCCACCGTCGCAACGGCTATCTCAGCCCGGCGGCCAGGGCCTTGCTGAAGATTCTGACCCGCGGCTAGCGCCCGTCGCGCTCCTGCTTCTCGCGCTTGCGTCGCTCGTGCTCCTCCGACGCGCCGCGATAGGCGCGCCAGGCCAGCACCAGCGCCACGAGGGAACAGGCCACGCCCACGATCATCGCCATTGTGTTGGCTTCAACCATGCTGGAAGAACCTCATGACGGCCGCATCGCTCCACGGCTGCCGGCTGCCCGCGCCGTGGAAGCCGACATGGCCGCCCTGCTCCGGTAGCAGCGGCACCAGGGCCGCGTTCGCCGCCCAATCATAGTCGCGATAGAGCGCGCCGGGAATCCACGGATCGTCCATCGCCCCGATCACCAGGGTCGGCACACGGATGCCGGCCATGAAGCGGAGCGGCTTGCAACGCTCGTAGTAGTCCTCGGCGCCGCCGAAGCCGTGGCGCGGCGCGATGAAGACCTCGTCGTAGTCCCACACCGACCGCGAGCCCAGGATCGCGGCGCGCTCCGCCGCCGTCAGCACCGCGCCCTCCGCCGTCGCCTCGGTCTTCATGAGGCCGAGGATATGGCGGTGATAGATCACGTTGCGCGGCCGCCGCATGTTGCGGCAGGTCACCGAGAGGTCGATCGGCGCGCAGACGCTGGCCGCTGCGGCGAGTGGCGCGGCACTACCCTCCTCGCCGAGATATTTCAGCAGCATCGCTCCGCCCAGCGAGTAACCGACCGCCCGCAGGCCGCCCTGCGTCAGTTCCGCAGGCAGCCGCGCCAGCAGCGCGCGGAAGTCCTGGCTGCGGCCGGCATAGTATTGGCCGCTGCAGGTCGCGCGTGACGGGCCGGCGCCGCGCAGGTTGATCCGGAGCACGCGGCCGCCCTCGTCGAGGATACGGCGCGCCATGCTGTAGATGTAGAGGCTCTCCTGCGAGCCGGTGAGGCCGTGGATCAGGATGGTGAGCGGCGTGTCCGCCTTCGGAGAAGCCGGCCGGTCGACGGTGCAGACCAGCCGGTCGCCCGTGCCGTCCTGAAGGTCGACGACGAGGCGCTCGCTCCGGTGCGGAGCGAGATCGCGGCTGGGCGGGCGCAGGAAGTTGGCGACGGTCTGAAGGTCGCCGTTCACCCAGGGAAAGCGCGGCTGGAAGGCCGGGAAATCGAGGCTCACCCCTCAATGGTAGCAAGCCGGTCGATGAATTTCTCCACCGCGAGGTCGCACCAGGGCCGCTCGCAGTCATGCGCATGGAATCCCAGGTGCCCGCCGGCCGGCGCCATGACCGGCAGCAGCGACGGATTGTCGGACCAGTTGAAGCCCCGGTAGTACTCGGCCGGGATCCACGGATCGTCCTCCGAGGCGACGACCATGGTCGGCACGCGGATCTCCGGCATGAAAGTGAGCGGCGAGCAGAGCGTGTAGTAGTCGTCGACGCCGCGGAAGCCGTAGCGCGGGGAGATGAAGCGGTCGTCGTATTCCTGGACGCTGCGCGCCGCCCTGATGACCTCGCGCTCCTCCGCCGTCGTCAACGCGCCGGGGGCCAGCGCCTCGGCCTTGAGGTCATTCAGGAGGTAGAGGTGATAGAGCCAGTTGCGCGCACGCGTCATGTGCCGGCCCGTGCCCGCGAGATCGATCGGCGCGCAGATCGTCGCCGCTCCGCGCAGCGGCGAGAACGATCCTTCCTCGCCGAGATACTTGAGCAGCATCGCGCCACCCAGCGAGTAGCCGACCGCCACGACGCCGTTGTCGGTGAGATCCTCCGGCAGCTGCCAGAGCACGCGGCGAAAATCCGCGGTGCGGCCGATGTGATAGTGCTCGCGGCAATAGAGCCGCGACGGGCCGCAGCCGCGCAGGTTGAGGCGCAGCACGCGGTAGCCGCAGTCGAGCAGGTGCCGCGCGGCGTTCAGCATGTAGGCGCTGTTCTCGCTTCCCGTCAGGCCGTGCACGAGCAGGATGAGCGGTCGGCCCGGCTGCGGTTCCGCGGGACGGTCGAGCATTCCGAGCAGGATGTCGCCGGTGCGATCGGCCATCGGGAACGCGAGGCGCTCGCTGGTGTGCGGCGCGAGATCGCACACGCGCGATGATGTCAGCCTGATGGCAATCGTCTGGAGATCGGCGCCCCACCAGGGAAAGCGCGGGCGAAACGGTGGCAGATCGAGAGAATCGATGGACGGGGGCACGTTCGATCCGTATTCACAACGTCTTCGAGATGAAAACGCCTCCTCCTTCGTCGAGTTCCGCATGGCTGGGAGCAGCCTTCGCGATCGCAGCGGCGGCGATCTTCAGCACTGCCGGCGTCATCGTTCGCCGCATCGACCTTCCCGCATGGGACGTGTCGTTCTGGCGCTCCGCCCTTCTCGTCGCCACGATGTTGCCCCTCCTGATCTGGCAGCGGCGCCGCGTCCTGATCGACGTGCGCAACGCCGGTCCCGCGCTGTTCCTCAGCGCGCTGCTGCTTGCCGGCAGCTTCGTGAGCTTCATCCTGGCACTGGGACTCGCTCCCGTCGCCAACGTGCTGATCATGTTCGGCGCGACGCCGTTCATCACGGCCATCGCCGCCCGCCTCTTCCTCGGCGAGCCACTGCATGGTCACACGATCCTCGCCATGGCCGCGGCGGTCCTGGGACTCGCGATCAGCGTCGCGGGGTCGCTGCAGGCCGGCGCGCTGGCCGGCATGGCCGTGGCCTTCATCGTCGTGCTGTGCATGAGCGGCAACTACGTCGTCGTGCGCCATCGCCGCGACGTCGGCATGGCGCCGTCGATCTGGCTGGCCGGCGTGATCTCCGGCCTCGTCGCGCTGCCCTTCGCCCATCCCGAGAACGTGACCTGGGCGCAGCTTCCGTGGCTGTTCGCACTCAGCCCCGGCCAGCTCGCGGGCGGTCTCCTCCTCTACATGGCGGCCCTCAAGCGCATTCCGGCGGGCCGCGCCGCCCTGCTCGGCCTGCTCGAGCTGGTGCTCGGCCCGGTCTGGGTGTGGCTGTTCGATGGCGAGAAGCCGGACGACCTCACCCTCGTGGGCGGCGCCATCGTCGTCAGTGCCGCAGCCGCCAATGTCTGGCTGGATTCGCGGCGGCCCACTGGCTAAGAACCGAAGATGACCCAGAACACCAAGGGCCCGCTGTCGGGCATCGTCGTCGTCGACCTTTCCCGCATCCTGGCGGGTCCCTACTGCACCCTCCTGATGGCCGAGATGGGCGCCCGGGTGATCAAGGTCGAGCCGCCGAAGGGCGGCGACGATGCGCGGGCCTACGGGCCGTTCGTCAACGGCAAGTCGACCTACTTCGCATCGGTCAACCGCGGCAAGGAGAGCATCGCGCTCGACCTCAAGGCCGATGCCGACCGCGCGATCTTCGAGAAGCTGCTCGAGAAGGCCGACGTCGTCGTCGAGAACTTCCGTCCCGGCACGATGGAGAAGCTGGGCTACGGCTGGGACGAGTTGCACAAGAAGTATCCCCGGCTGATCTACGCCTCGGCCTCGGGCTTCGGCCACACCGGCCCCAACTCCAAGGATCCCGCCTACGACATGGTCATGCAGGGCATGGGCGGCATCATGAGCATCACCGGCAACGAGGGCCAGCCGCCCTCCCGCGTCGGCATGTCGATCGGCGACATCGGCGCGGGCCTGTACACGGCGGTCGCGGTGAACGCCGCACTGGTCCATCGGATGAAGACCGGCGAGAGCACCAAGGTCGACATCGCCAT
>CAYRBQ010000242.1:0-6170 GCA_964422305.1 uncultured Reyranella sp.
TGGTCCGAGATCGTCAAGGTCTCGGGCGTGAAGCAGGAGTAGCTATGACGCCTTAGACGAACGCGATCATCTACTCCCCCGTCCGCGGGGGAAGTGCCCTCGTCATACGAGGGCGGAGGGGGATCACGTCATGAGCCTCTATCAGGTCCAGAAGCTGATCTATCAGCTCAACCGCGATCCTCGCACGCGCGAGCGCTATGCGGCCGAGCGGGACGCGGTGCTGGCCGAGTACGAGCTCACGGGCGAGGAGAAGCGTGCTTTGACCAAGCCCGACATTGGGCTGCTCTACGTGCTGGGCGTCAACGGCCAGCTCCTGATGCACTTCGCGGCTCTGCACAAGATCGAATGGCCGGACTATCTCGAGCGCATGCGGCAGGGTCTGAAGGATCACGGCCAGGTGCGCGAGGGCGTCTATGCCGCCACCGGCTACGAGGGCGTCGAGGCGCACGACGCGCGCCTCAAGAGAGAACGGGAGTCCCGCTGATGCCTCTGGTCTATTGCGGCGCCTGCAGCCACGCGCCCGGCATCACCGCGCGCGCCGAGCGGGCCGACACACAGACACGGCAGGCGCTGGAGAGCGCCTTCCGCCGCATGGGCGACGACATCCGCGCCACGAAACCCGACGCGCTGGTGGTGATCGCGGCCGAGCATTTCGCCAACTTCTTCATGAACAACATGCCGGCCTTCGCTATTGGCATGGCCGACAGTTACGAAGGGCCGATCGAGGACGAGGCGTTCCTGCGCATCAAGCGCACCACGGTGCCGGGCAACAAGGCGCTCTCGCGCCGGCTGATCGAGAACGTCATGCAGACCGTCGACGTGGCCTATGCCGAGGAATGGAAGTTCGACCACGGCATCTCCGTGCCGCTGCATTTCCTGACGCCGGACTACGACCTGCCGATCATCCCGGCCAACATCAACTGCCAGGGGCCGCCGCTCACGCCGCTGGCCCGCGCCTGGGCGTTCGGCGAGGCGCTGCGGCGCGCGGCCGACGCCGTGCCTGAGCGCATCGCGCTGATCGGCACCGGCGGCATCTCGCATTGGCCGGCGACGCCCGACTCGGGGAAGATCAACCAGGAATGGGACCGGGAGTTCCTGCGCCGCTGGTCGGCCAACGACCGCGAGGCGCTGCTTTCCTATACCGACGCGGAAACCTATCGGAACGGCGGGCAGGGCGGCTTCGAGATCCGGACCTTCATCGCCGCCGCGGCGGCCGCCAAGGGCGCCAGGGGAACGGTCGAGTTCTGCGAGCCGATTCCGATCTTCGCCGTGAGCTGCACCATCGCGCGGATGGCGGTCGCGGCTTAGGCCGGTCTCTTCTTGAAGGTGACGACCAGCACGTCGCGATAGGCCGGCTGGGCGGGGTTCTCGGGCTCGACCGGCGTGACGCCGTGATAGCGGCGGCTGTCGTCGACAAGGGCGGCGTCGAGCGGGTCGGTCAGGGTGAAGGAGCCCAGGGTGCGCTTGTCGAGGTCGTGCACCGTCGTGGTGCCGCTCTGGATGTTGCGGCGGTTGATGAGGAGCACCAGCACATAGTCGACGCCGTCGCGGTGCATGCCCTCGGGCGTCGGCTTGCCCTGCTCGCCCTGCCTGGCCTCGATGCGGAACTGGTGCGCCTCGATGTGCCACCTCACCGTCTCGGGCGCGAGACGGCCGAACAGGGCGCGGCAATATTCGAGGATGGTGCGCATCGAGGCGCCGCCGCCGATCTGGTCGGTGATCGGCTTGAACCAGCGCTCGATGCCGCCGTTCAAGGTGTTGTAGTCCAGGGTCTGGTAGTGGGCCTGGTGCGGGCCGCGCACGATCGGGCCCTGCCGCTCCGCCGACCACACGCCGAAGCGGCGTCGCCGGTAGCGGCCGCCGTCGCCCATGTAGGTGTCGATCTCGAGGTCGTTCCAGCTTTCGGCGAAGGCCGGCCAGTCGGCGAGCGTGCCGAAGCGGGCGAGCGCCGTCCGCATGTCGGAGGCTTCGACGAAGGCGTAACCCGCCCGCGCAATGGCGGTGCGGATGCCCGAGGCGTTCTGGAGTCCGGTACCGATCTCGCTCATGGCGAAAGCGTATCATCGCGTCACGGAACCGCCATATGAGCTATTGTCAGGGCCGACCCGGAGAAAAACGATGCCTTATGCGAAGACCGACGACGGCGTGAAGCTCTGGTTCGAGGAGACGGGATCGGGCGCCGGCGCGCCCATCGTCTTCGTCCACGAGTTCGCCGCCGACCACCGCTCCTGGGAGGCGCAGATGCGCCACTTCGGCCGGCGCTACCGCTGCATCGCCTACAGCGCGCGCGGGTATCCGCCCTCCGATGTGCCGGAGAAGGCGGCGAGCTACAGCCAGGACCGTGCGACCGACGACATCCAGGCGGTGATGGACCATCTCGGGATCGACACGGCCCATGTCGTGGGCCTGTCGATGGGCGGCTTCGCCAGCCTGCACTTCGGCTTCCGCCATCCCTCGCGGGCGCGTTCGCTGGTCGTGGCAGGCGTCGGCTACGGCGCGGAGAAGCACGAACAGGCGAAGTTCCGGACCGAGGTCGAGGTGGTGGCCAGGTCGCTCTTGGAGGAGGGGATGGCCGCCTTCGCCGAGAAGTACGCCTACGGCCCGACGCGCGTTCAGTTCGAGAACAAGGACCCGCGCGGCTTCCTGGAGTTCAAGAAGGCGCTGGCCGAGCATTCGGCGCTGGGCTCGGCCAACACCCAGATCGGCTGCCAGGGCCAGCGGCCCTCGCTCTACGACCTCGTCGACAAGATGAGGGCGATGACTGCACCGACCCTGATCCTGACGGGCGACGAGGACTGGCCCTGCCTCGCGCCGGCGCTGCTGATGAAGCGCGAGATCCCGACGGCGGCGCTGGCGGTGATGCCGAACTGCGGCCACACGATCAATCTCGAGGACCCCGACCAGTTCAACCGCATCGTCGGCGACTTCATCGGTCTGGTCGAGGCCGGCCGCTGGCCCCAGCGCGACCCGCGCGCCATCTCGGGCTCGATCACGGGAATGAAGTCTTAAGCGGTCAGCCCGCCGTCGCAGACGAACTCGGAGCCGGTCGAGAAGCCCGACTCCTCGGAGAGCAGGAAGAGGATCATGTAGGCGACCTCCTCCGCCCGGCCGAGGCGGCCGAGCGGGTGCATCTCCTCGAGCGACTGGCGGCCGCTCATGTTGCCGACATTCTGGGCGAGCCGCGGCGCGATCATCGGCGTGTCGATGTAGCCCGGGTGCACCGAGTTGCAGCGGATGCCGTACTTCATGGTGGCGCAGTGCAGCGCCACGTTCTTGGTGAGCGTGCGCACCGCGCCCTTGCTGGCGCAGTAGGCCATCGCCTGGGCGGCGCCACGCAGTCCCAGCACCGACGAGATATTCACGATCGAGCCGCCGCCCGAGTCCTTCATCGCCGGTATCGCAGCCTTGCAGCCGAGGAAGGTGCCCATCGCGTTGATGTCGTTGACGCGGCGATACTCTTCGAGGCTGCAATCCTCGATGCTGTTGCGTACACCGATGCCGGCCGCATTGAGCAGGCCGTGCAGGCCACCGAACCGCTGCGTGGTCGCGGCGACGGCCTCCTGCCAGCTCGCCTCCCGCACGACGTCGAGCGGCACGAAATGCGCCGCCGCGCCGAGCTCGGCCGCCAGCGCCTTGCCCTTGGCCTCGTCGCGGTCGGCGATCGCGGCCTTGCCGCCCTCGCGCACGACCAGCCGTGCGGACGCCGCCCCGATGCCCGAGGCGCCGCCGCTGATCAGGACGACCTTGTTCTCAACGCGCGGCAAGCAGCGACCTCCCGAGGCCGGCGGTCAGGCCGCCGTCGGCGGTGAACTCCGCGCCGGTCACGAAGCTCGACCGGTCGGAGGCCAGCCACAGCACCAGCTCGCCGAGATCGTTCGGCTCGGCCATGCGCCCGATCGGATGGCGCGAGCCGATGAAGGCCTTGCCCTGCTCGTGACCGACCGCCTGCCACAGCGGGTTGAAGATCGCCGTGTCGACGCCGCCCGGATGCACCGAGTTGCAGCGGATGTCGTACTTCTGCTCGGCGCAGTGCATGGCCACGCTCTTGCTGAGCAGCCGCACCGCGCCCTTGCTCGCGGTGTAGGCGGTGGGGCCGGCGCTGCCGATCAGGCCGGCCACCGAGGAGATATTGACGATCGAGCCCTTCGAGGCGGTCTTGCCGGCGCCGAGATGCTTCATGCCGCGGATGGCGTACTTGCAGCCGAGGAACACGCCCTCGGAGTTGACTGCCTGGACCTTCTGCCAGTTCTCGACCGTGGTGGTCTCGGGCGTGCCTGCGCCGCCCGAGATGCCGGCGTTATTGACGACGATGTCGAGGCGGCCCTCGCGCCCCAGCACGTCGGCCAGCAGGACCTGCCAGGACTCCTCCGAGGCGACGTCGTGGGCCACGAAGCGGCTGGTTGCCTTGTTGGCGGCCTTGTCCTTCGACCCGTCCTGCAGGTCGGCCACGATCACGGCGGCGCCGGCGCCGGCGAGCAGGGCGGCCGACGCGGCGCCGATGCCCGATGCGCCGCCGGTGACGATCGCCACCCTCCCGGAAAGTTCATCGCTCATGTGGCCGCGACCATAGCGGCTTGTCGCGCCGTGCGTTAGCGTATCGGTCGAGGAGGATCGCATGGCGAAGCTTGCAGTTGTCCCGGGATTGGTCGCGACCGTATTGGGGCTCGCGGCGTGCACGCAGACTGCGGGCGGGCCGCCGCCCGGCATGACGGCGGCGCAGGGGCAGGCCTACTGCGCCAAGCTCACCACGACCTACAGCGAATATGTCGCCGGCGTCAGTACGGCGATGGGCGGGGTCGGGGTCGGCGGTGCACAGTCCGACATCGATGCCCGCGTGGCGATCGCCCAGTGCCAGGATGGCGATACCGCCTCGGGCATCGCGACGCTGCAGCGCGAGCTGCGCAACAACAAGGTCCCGGTGCCGGCGCCATGATGATCCGGAAGCTCGCGGGCCCGAAGCTCGCAGCGCTCGCCGGCCTCGCCCTCGTTGGTGCCGCTTGCACCCAGACCGCCAGCGGCCCGCCGCCCGGCATGACGGCGGCCCAGGCCGCGGCCTACTGCAGCAAGCTGAGCTGGGCCTACGGCGAGTATGTCGCGAGCGGGATGGGCGACAGCACCAACGACGACGACGGCACCCAGGCCGACATCAATGCCCGGCTGGCGGTCGCGCAGTGCCACGAGGGCCAGACCGGCGCCGCCATCCCGGTGCTGCAGCAGGAGCTGCGCCGCAACAGGGTGCCTGTTCCTCCGGTCTAAAAGAAAAGCCCGGGCGGTTGCCCGCCCGGGCTGATCGTTTCGATGCGGCGATCGCCTAGAAGAGCAGGTCGCCCTTCACCAGCACCCAGCGGCCGTTCTTGATCTCCTGCACCTGGGTGATCGTGGTCGCCAGGTGGTTGGTCTTGGAGAACTTGGTCGGCGGTGAGCCGAAGATGTCCTTGTACTCGTTGCCGGACTCGAGCGCGTCGAGCAGCTTCTGACCGGTCAGGTCCTTGCCCGCGAGCTGCGCATAGTGGGCAAAGGTCATGACCGTGTTGTAGCCGATGACGGCCTGACTGTTCGGCTCGACGCCGAACTTCTTGAAGTAGGCCTCGCACCATTCCTTCACCGCGCCCGTCGAGGTGTCGCGATAGGGGATGATGAAGCCCGCCGCGGCGTAGAGGCCCTCGACCAGCTCCTTGCCGAGCGCGGGGATCTCCAGCACGTTGACCGGCGTGGCGCCGAGCCAGATCGGCGCGAAGCCGATCTTCTTGGCCTCGGCCATCAGGCCGATCGTCTCGCGGATGACGGTGCCCATCAGCACCATGTCGCAGCCGTCGGCCTTCATCTTGGCGGCCTGGGCGGCGAAGTCCGACGCGCCGCGCTTGTAGGTGGTGACCGACGCCGGCTTCTGGTTCATCGCGGTGAGCTGCTGGACGAAGCCGTCGTAGACGTTCTTACCGTACTCGTCGTCCTGGTACATGATGCAGTTGGCCTTGGTCTTCTTCCACTCGACCATGTACTTGACGGCGGCCCGCGTGCTCTCGACGTAGGGCAGCAGGTTGGAGAACTTCAGGCGCTCCTGCGGCTTCTTCGGATCGAACTTGAAGGTGAACTCCGCCGCCGTCAGCGGGAAGAGCTGCGGCACGCCCGCGTCGAACAGCACGTCCTGCGAGGCCAGCACCGTGGGCGAG
>CAYRBQ010000243.1:0-6155 GCA_964422305.1 uncultured Reyranella sp.
TCGCCTTCCTCGTTCTCGACCTTCCACTTGGGCGTCCGCACCCAGCGGTTCTTGTAGGAGACGTTGCCGTTCTCGATGTGGAAGGCGTGGATCATCCCGTCGCCGCCGAACCAGTGATACGGACCGCGCGGGGCGAACTGCGGGTTGGGGCCGTTGCGGTAGAGCGTGCCGCAGAGCTCTTTCGGCATCTCGCCGGTAATGTGCAGGTGGGCCGCATCGGCTTCGGTGTTCACCGGTGCGAAGTAGCCCTTCAGGAACGGGTTGTCGGTCGGGAATGCTTTGGCCATCGCGTGTTCCTCCGTATGGGTAACGCCGTGTATCTAACCGACGCTATCAATACACAGCGTTCCCCGCAAGACCGTTTCAGGGGATATTTTCTCGGGCCCGGAAGTAGGCGTAGCCGCCGAGGCCGAGGGCGAGAAGGAACAGGCCGAAGTAGAACTCGGTGTGGGTCGGGCCGATCCAGTCGAACATCGGCGTGGCGATGAGGTTGAAGAACAGCATCGACCCGGCCATGACGGCCAGCCGCAGCCGGAACACCCGCGCGATCTCGGCGCCGCGGAACACGGTCTGCATGCGGGTGATCATCGGGATGAAATAGAACGGCGCGCCGATGCCGGAGACGAAACCTGCCGCCATCATGGCCGGCAGCTTGTAGGGGTTGTCGACAAGCCAGGCGGCCACCGCGATCAGCGCGAAGCCCGATCCCATGGCGACATAGCCCAGGAACATGGTCGAGAGCGGCCGGCGGAAGCGGACGCTGCCCGCCACCAGGTTGCCGACGACGTCGCCCATGCCGCAGGTGCCGACGATCAGCCCGAGGGCGGCGAGCCCGTGCAGGCCGAACAGATGCGGATCGTGCTCGACCACCATCAACGCGATGCAGAGCTGCAGGGCCACGCTCCACGGTCCGTTGGCGAGCGCATTGATCAGCAGCAGCGCGCCCGTCGTGCGCTCGCGCAGCATCAGCCGCGCGCCGTCGAGCAGCGCGTCCCAGGCGCCCTTCCAGCCGCCGCGGCCGGGCCGCGGCTTGTGTGCCGGATCGGTCAGCCGGTCGCGCACCGCCCACACTGCAAGACCCGAGAGCACGAATCCTACCGCGGTGACAGAGAGGAAATGGATGACCGGCAACAGCGTGTTCAGCACCGCCGCCATCATCGGTCCGATCAGCCGCGCGAGCCGCCAGGTCGCGTCGAACAGGCCGTTGATCGACTGTAGGGCGTCGCGGTCGGTGACCAGCACCGGCACAGCCGACTGCAATGCCGGTGTAAACACCATGCGCAGCCCGGCCAGCCCCATGACGGAGAGGACGAGGAGCGGGATTGAGATGCCCCAGACGTAGAAGCCCGCCACCGGCAGCAGCGCCAGCACGGCGCTCGCATACTTGGCGCCCATCATGGCGCGGTCGGCGCGCCAGCGGTCGAAGGCCGACGCGCCCAGCAGCCCGACCACCAGCATGGCGCCATACTGCGTGGCGTTGACGTAGCCTGCAGCGTTGCCGATCTGCTCGGCGGCGATCCAGACGACGGCCACCCGGAACAGATCCTCGCCGATCGTCGAGGCCGCGAGCCCCGACCAGACCGTAGCGACGGCGGGATCCTTCAGCGGGCGGAAGACCGGGATCATTTCGGCAGGATCACTTCACCCACACCCCGCCGTCCTTGTTCTTGTAGCCGAGCGACAGATAAGCCGCGTCGACCAGCGCCTGGCCTCGCTCGTTCATCAGCAGGCCGGGGCCCATGCGGTTCATGGTGTAGCCGAAGGAAAGGCCCGCCGCGGGATCGGCGAAGCCCAGCGAGCCGCCGGCCCCGACATGGCCGAAGGCGGCGCTGCCCAGGATAACGCTGTCGCAATCCTCGCCCCACAACGTGGCCGCCATGCTGCGCTTCCTGTTGTCCATCGACTTCATGAAGCCCAGCGCGAAGCGCGTCGGAATGCGCAAGGTGGCGTCGTCGTGCGTGGCCATCGAGACCTCGCCCATGCGCGCGAGTGTTCGTGCATCGACGAGCTTGCCGCCGCCATTGGCCAGCGGCGCGTAGAGGCCGGCCAGCCCGCGCGCATTGGTGATGCCGTTGGCCGCGCCGATCTCGGCGGCGTGGCCGGTGCGGCTGTTGGCGCCGCCCGAGCGCCAGGCGCCGTTGTTGAAATAGAAGAGGGCGGGGATCGATTCCTTGTTCGTCGCGAGGTCGCGCATGAAGGGCGTCACGGCGTCGGCCGCCTTGTAGACGTGCGGCACGATCGGCGCGACCCTGGGTTCGATCTCCTCAGGCAGGCCGATCCAGAAGTCGAGGCCGAGCGGGCCTGCGATCTCCTCCTTGAAGAAGGTGCCGAGCGATTTGCCGCTCGCGCGCCGCACCATCTCGCCCACCGTCCAGCCGAAGGTGAAGCCGTGGTAGCCGTTGCGCGTGCCCGGTTCCCAGAACGGCACCTCGTCGGCGAGGCGGCCGGTCATGTAGTCCCAGTCGTAGGGCCCGTCCTCCTTCACCTTGGCCCGTACCGCAGGGACCGCCGAAGAATGGTCGAGCATCATGCGTGTGGACACGCGCTCCTTGCCGTGCTGCGCGAACTCGGGCCACAGCTCGGCGACCGGTGCGTCGATGTCGAGCTTGCCGCGGCTCGCCAGCACATGGGCGCAGATCGCGGTCGCGCCCTTGGTGCAGGAGAAGACGATCGACACGGTGTCGCGCGTCCACGGCGCCTTGCTCTTCTGGTCGGCGACGCCGCCCCACAAGTCCACGACTGTTTCGCCGCCTACCGTCAGGCAGACCGAGGCGCCGATCTCGCCCTTCTTGTCGAAATTCTGCATGAAGGCCTCTGCGACGCGCTCGAAGCCCGGCTTCACCTTTCCGTCGGTCATGGCGGCACCGGCAAGCCCGTGATTTTGTACAGAAACCTCCAGGCGGCAGAGAAGCCGGTTGGGTCAACTCTATGACCGACATCCCTGGCGATGTGGACGTCGACGCCTACACCACTGTTGCGCAAGGCTTCCGCCGCTTCGTGGGCACTCGAGACCGGCGCTACGTCATCCTTGTCACCATGAATTATCAGCACCGGCGGTCGCGACTTGATCTCAGCCGGTAGCGCCTCCGGAAACTCGAGGCCGCCGGAGAAGCCGATGATGCCAGCCAAGGGCCTGCTGCGACGAACGCCGGCATGGAGCGCCAGCGCGGTGCCCTGAGAAAAGCCGAGAAGTGCCGTTCGCGATTCGTCTAGGCCGTATCGCTGCATTGTGTCGTCGAGGAATGCATCAAGTGAACCGGAAATTGCCGCGACGTCAGCCGGTTCGGCGACGCCTTCGGGCGTCATCGGATACCATTGAAAATAGTCCGGGAACCGGTCGCAACGCTGAGGCGCATTGGGTGCGTGAAAAACCGTCGCGGGCATGATCGCGGCAAAGTGCTTGGCCAGACCGATCATGTCGCTGCTGTCCGAGCCGTAGCCGTGCAGCAGCACGACCAGATTGGCAGGATCGTCTCCGTCGAAGCCGATCTTCGGGCCTTCGAGTCGCTTCATTGCGGCTCCGGCAGGTCGAAGACGTTGAGCAGGAAACGCGCGGCGAGCTGGAGGCCGGTGTCGTCGATGCTGTGGCCGACGCCCTGGGCGATGTGCAGGCCGACCTCGAGACCCGCGCCCTGCAGCGCCTGCGCGGCGCGCTGGGTCAGGGTGTGCGGCAGCATCTCGTCGGCGTCGCCGTGGATCAGCAGCACCGGCGGCTTGTGCTTCACCTGCGACTGCAGCAGCTCGGCGCCGGCCAGCATGCCGGAGAAGCCGACGATGCCCGCGAGCTGCTTCTTGCGGCGCAAGCCGACATGCAGCGCCATCATCGTGCCCTGGCTGAAGCCCAGCAGCACGGTCTTGCTCTCGTCGAGCCCATGGGCCGCCATCGTGTCGTCGAGGAAGGCGTCGAGCGCCGGTGCCGCGGACTGCACGCCCGCGAGAGCGATCGCGGGATCGAGGCGGGAGATGCCGAACCACTGGTAGCCGAACGGATTGCCTTCGCAGGGATGCGGCGCGTTGGGGGCATGGAACACCACGTCGGGCATGAGCTGGGCGAACAGGGGCGCGAGCCCGATCAGGTCGTTGCCGTCGGCGCCGTAGCCGTGCAGCAGGACCACGAGGTGGCCCGGCCTGCCGCCGGCATGCGGGCCGTGGCTCGGACCTTCAAGCTTGTCGGTCATGTCGCCTTCTTCTCCTTCGCGCTCCAGTCAGGCATGTTGCGGCGATAGTGCCAGAGCACCAGCGCTGCGGCGCTGCGCCAGGGCCGCCAGGCCTCGGCGATTTTGAGAAGCCGCTTTGCGTCGGGCCGCTTGCGCAGCCGCTTCAGGTGCTGGGCCGCCACCACCAGGCCGAGATCGAGCCCTGGCATGATGTCGGGCCGGCCGTGCGCGAACATCAGGTAGATCTCGGCCGTCCACGGCCCGATGCCCTTGGCCTGCGTCAGCATGGCGATCGCCGCGGCGTCGTCGAGGTCGTCCAAGGCGTCGAAGTCGATGCGGCCTTCGACGATGTCGGTGGCGAGGCTGCGGCCGTACTTCATCTTGGCGCCGGAGAGGCCCACGGCGCGCAGATCGTCGTCGGTCTTTTCGAGGAACGCCGCCGGCTCCATCGACGGGACCGCCGCTTCGAGGCGCAGCCAGATCGAGCGCGCCGCGTGGACCGACACCTGTTGGCCCACGATCGAGCGCATCAACCCGCCGTAGCCGGTCGGCATCTCGCGCAGTTCGGGATGGCCCGCTTCGGCAAGCGCACGCGCGATATCGGGATCGGCGTCGGCGAGCTCGCGCAGCGCCTTCCTGAGGTTCTTCTTGTCGAGGACGATCCGGGCAGCGGCCTTGGCCATGATGCACCCGCCATAGCACGTGGCGAGGGCGCGCTGTAACGTCGGATCATGTCGATCGTGACGCGTTTTGCCCCCAGCCCGACAGGCGAACTCCATCTCGGCAGCGCCTATTCGGCGCGGGTGGCGTGGCGGCGGGCGCGCGAGGCCGGCGGCACCTTCCTGGTGCGCATCGAGGACATCGACATCCGCCGCTGTCGCGCTGAGTTCGAGACGGCGATCCTCGACGATCTGCAGTGGCTCGGCCTCGGTTGGGACGGGGAGGTCCGTCGCCAGTCCGACCATTTCGCCGACTACGGCCGGGTGCTCGACCGGCTCGATGCGCGTGGCCTGATCTATCCCTGCTTCTGCACGCGCGCCGACATGGCGGCGTCAGCCAGCGCCCCGCACGCCACGGAAATGGGGCCGGACGGCCCACTCTATCCCGGCACATGCCGTCACCTCTCGGCGGACGAACGGCGGGCGCGCATCACGGCCGGCCGCGAGCATTGCATGCGCCTCGACGCGGCGCGCGCGGCGGCGGAGGCGGGGCCCTATGCGTTCGTCGACGAGACGCGCGGGCGCATCGAGGGCCAGCCTCTGCTGCTGGGCGACTTCGTCGTTGCGCGCAAGGACACGCCGACCAGCTACCATCTCGCCGTCACGGTCGACGACCATCTGCAGGGCGTCACGCTGGTGACGCGCGGCGAGGACCTGCTCGCCTCGACGCATGCACACGGCCTGCTGCAGAAGCTGCTGGGTTACGCTGCGCCGCAATATGCGCATCACCCGCTCCTGACCGATCCGTCGGGCCGACGCTTCGCCAAGCGCGACCGCGATCTGACCATCCGCGCCCTGCGCGAGGGCGGCAAGACACCGGCCGAGGTCTTCGCGCTGATTGATGCCTACCCGGTGAACGCCTAACATCGAGGCATGGACCGAAACGAACAACTGGCCGTCGGGAGGCGGCTGCTCGGCCATATCGACGGCCGCACCACCGACCTCGCCGACTCGCTGTTCCGCAACCGGGTCGACGCCTATTCCTGCCGCGAGCGCGCGACCCGCGAGCGCGACGAGCTGTTCCGCAGCCTGCCGCTGTTCATGGGGCTGTCGTCGCGTCTGCCCAAGCCGGGCGACTTTCTGACCGAGGACGTCGCCGGCATGCCGGTGCTGCTGACGCGCGGCGCCGACGGCACGGTCCGCGCGTTCGCCAACATCTGCCGCCATCGCGGCGCGCCGGTGGCCGCCGGGTGCGGCAAGGCGCGCGCCTTCTCCTGTCCCTATCACGGGTGGACCTATACGCTGGATGGCAAACTCGCGGGAGTGCCGGAGGGAGCGG
>CAYRBQ010000244.1:0-6104 GCA_964422305.1 uncultured Reyranella sp.
ATGTCGGCCGCGCGCCCGACCAGATGCCGTCGCCGGCGCTCGCGCGGCTGCCCAACGTCATCGCCACGCCGCATATCGGCGGCCTGACGCCGCCCGCCAGCGAGAGCCAGGCCTTCGACACGGTGCGCCAGGTCGAGGCGCTGGTGAAGGGCGAGGTGCCGCCGGGCGCGGCCAACCTCGCCGACTGGACACGGCGCTGAGCTTCGATGGCGCTTGACCCTCCGGTGTTTGTGCGCCGTGTAATTCAACGCTAGGATGCAGCAAGGAAGAAGGGCGGGGGGCCCTGAGAGTGCTGCACGTTCCTGTTGTTCGCGTCTCGCCGGGGCACGGCTGACGTGGCCGATATCGATCCCTGGTATCTCGAGAACCTGCGCTGTCCCGTAGATCGCTCGATGCTCTCGTGGAACGGGGCCGAGCTCGTGTCGGCGGGCGGCAGCATGTATCCGGTCGTCGACGGGATGCCCGTGATGTTGCGCCGCGACCAGCAGCAGACCATCGGGATCGCCCGCGCGTCGATCGAGCGGGCGATGGGCACGGCGGGCGCGATCGATGCGCGCGCGCCGGACTACTACCTGGAATCGCTCGGCATCGGCGACGACGAGAAGGCGCGGATCGTGGAGTTGATCGCCAGCGGCACCGCGGGCATCGATCCGGTGGTCTCGATGCTCGTCGCGGCGACATCCGGCAATCAGTACGTACACATCAAGGGCGACGCGTCGCTCGCCGACTATCCGATGCCGCAGATGAAGCTGCCCTCCGGAAACGGCCGCGCGCTGCTCGACATCGGCTGCAATTGGGGGCGCTGGTGCGTCGCGGCCGCGCGCGCCGGCTACCGCCCCGTCGGCATCGACCCGTCGCTCGGCGGCGCCATGGCCGCGCGCCGCGTGGCGCGGCAGCTCGGTCTCGACATCCGCTACGTCGTGGGTGACGCACGATGGCTGCCGTTTGCCGAGGCGAGCTTCGACACCGTCTGGTCCTACAGCGTGATCCAGCATTTCTCGAAGAAGGATGCCCGGCGGGCGCTGCACCAGGCCAGCCATGTGTTGAAGCCCGGCGGCACGGCCAAGATCCAGATGGCCAACTGGCTCGGCGTCCGCAGCCTCTATCACCAGGCGCGGCGCGGCTTCCGCGAACCCCAGTCCTTCGACGTGCGCTACTGGTCGACGCCGGAACTCGTCGGCGCCTTCAGGACAGCGATCGGGCGGACCACGCTCAGCGTCGATTGCTATTTCGGCCTGGGCTGGCAATGGGTCGACATGAAATACATGCGCCCGGCCCACAAGCCGATCCTGCTGGCCTCGGAGCTGTTGCGGCGGTGCAGTCAGTTCCTGACGCCGATGACGCACCTTGCCGACAGCGTGTTTTGCACCTCGACGAAACCTGCGTGATCGTCCAGCGTTGGCCCGGCATGCGCACCCCTCCCGACCTGATGGCCGTCCATGTCCCGAGGGAGGATCTCGGCGACTACAATCTCACCGAGCCCGGCTGGTACGCGCTCGATGACGGCGACCACGTGATCCTGGGGCCCTTCGAGAGCCTGCCGCTCTGCGAGCGCGCCATTCGCGACCGGCTGGAACAGCAGAAGGGCGCATGAGCGGATTCCCCTTGACAGGAATCCTATTGAACCCTATTGTCCGGTCCTGCTCTTTGCATCGTCCGATCGAAACCGGGAAGTGTCCGTGAAATTCGACACTTCACTTCCCATTCCCGCAGGGAAATGTCTGCGGGAATCAAGCGCTTGCGGCCGATTCGGCCGAACGAGATAGGAAAGGCTCCGCAGCTCAGTTTCCCGGGCCGCGCTCCATCGAGTAGGGCTGCCAGCGCAGCAGCTTCGACTTCTCGAGCACCATCGGATTGACGCAGGCGCGCGGCCAGCGGCCGCCCAGCACCAGCGACAGCTCGGCGCCGACGCGGCGCTTGCGGGCCTGGTCGAAGCGGCTCGAGGCCGAAGCCACGTGGGCGGTCAGGATCACGTTGTCCATGCCGAGCAGCGGGTTGTTGTGGCCGACCGGCTCGGTCTCCAGCACGTCGAGGCCGGCGCCGGCGATCCAGCCTTCCTGCAGGGCCTTGATCATCGCCGGCTCGTCGACGGTGGAGCCGCGGCCGGTGTTCACGAACAGCGACGTCTTCTTCATCTTCCTGAAGTGCTCTTCCTTCATCAGGTGATGCGCGTCCTTGGTGCCGGGCGCGTGCATGGAGACGATGTCGGAGCGCTGCAGCAGCTCGTCGTAGCCGACCGGCTGCACGCCGTGCTCGCTCATGACGAGCTCCTCGATGTAGGGATCGTAGGCCAGCATCTGGAAGCCGAAGGGCGCGGCGCGCTTGGCGACGGCGCGCGCGACGTGGCCGAACGAGATGAAGCCCAGCGTCATGCCCATCAGCCGCGGGAACTGGTAGAGCATCGGCCGCGCCTTGGCCCATTCGCCCTTGCGCACCATCTGGTCCTGCACCACGAGGCGGCGCCACGAGGCCAGGATCAGGGTCATGGCATGGTCGGCGACCTCCTCGATGAAGGTGTCGGGAACGTTGGTCACCGGGATGCCGAGCTTGGTGGCGACATCGACGTCCACCGAGTCGACGCCGACGCTGCCCAGCGAAACGACCTTCAGCTTCCTGCCCGCCTCGATGACCCTGGCCGTGATGCGCGGGCGGCCCTTGCCGTAGATCGCATCGGCATCGACGACGGCCTTGGCCAGCTCGTCCTCGCCGCCCGAAACCTCGACGATCTCGGCATCGATCGCGCGCAGCGTCTCCATTTCCAGCGAATGGTCGGTGTTGCCCGGGCCGGTCGTCACGATCTTGAAACGCGCCACGTGTTGTCTCCTCCGCCAATTTGACGGCACTCTAGCGCAATACGTCGCGCGTCCAACCACGGTGATCGAGCAATGCCTTCCGCCAAGAACGTCCTCCTGATCGTCGTCGATCAATGGCGCGGCCTGATGCTGCCCAAGCTCGGCGCCGACTACCTCAAGCTGCCAAACATCGATCGCCTGTGCGCCGAGGGCGTGACCTTCCGCAATCACTTCACCCAGTGCGTGCCCTGCGGTCCGGCGCGCGCCAGCCTGCTGACCGGCCAGTACCTGATGAACCATCGCGCGGTGCAGAACACCATTCCGCTGTCCTCGCGCTTCACCAATCTCGCGCACGAGCTGCGCCGCGGCGGCTACGATCCGGCGCTGGTCGGCTACACCACGACGACGCCCGATCCGCGCCAGACCGCGCCGAGCGATCCGCGCTTCTTCGTCCTGGGAGACATCATGGACGGCTTCCATTCGGTCGGCGCCTTCGAGAACCGCGACGCCTACTTCGGCTGGGTCGCGAGCCAGGGCTTCGAGCTGCCGAAGAACCGCGACGAGATCTGGCTGCCCCAAGGTGAAGCCGGCGCCGGCGCCACCGGCCGGCCGGCGGTGATCCCCAAGGAGCTGTCCGACACCGCCTGGTTCACCGAGCGCGGGCTCACCTATCTCCGCGGTCGCAGCGGCAAGCCGTGGTTCCTGCATCTCGGCTACTACCGGCCGCATCCGCCGTTCATCGCGCCCGCGCCCTACAACGCGATGTACCGGCCCGAGGACATGCCCAAGCCCGTGCGCGCGGCCTCGCCCGCCGAGGAGGGCAAGCAGAACGCGCTGCTCGACTACTATGTGAACCACATCAGCCAGGCGAGCTTCTTCCAGGACGGCAAGGCGCTCGGCTCGGCGATGAGCGAGGAGGAGGTGGCGCAGATGCGCGCGACCTACTGCGGCCTCATGAGCGAGATCGACGATCATCTCGGCCGCGTCTTCGACTATCTCGAGCAGACCGGCCAGTGGGACGACACGCTGATCGTCTTCACCTGCGACCATGGCGAGCAGCTCGGCGACCACCACCTGCTGGGCAAGATCGGCTACTGCGACGAGTCCTACCGCATCCCGATGATCGTCCGCGATCCGCGTCAGGAGGCGAACGGCACGCGCGGCACGGTCGTCGAGAGGTTCACCGAGACGATCGACACCATGCCGACCATCCTCGAATGGATGGGGCTCCCGGTGCCGCGCCAGTGCGACGGCCACTCGCTGCTGCCGTTCTGCGAGGGCGAGCCGCCGACCGACTGGCGCACCGAGGTGCACTACGAGTTCGACTTCCGCGACCTCTACTACAGCAAGCCCGAGTCGACGCTCGGCGTGCCGATGGACAAGTGCTCGCTGGCGGTCGTGCAGGACGAGAAGTTCAAGTACGTCCACTTCGCGGCGCTGCCGCCGCTGCTGTTCGACCTCAGGAAGGACCCCGGCCAGTTCGTGAACTGTGCGGCCGATCCGGCCTATGCCTCGGTGGTCGCCGACTATGCCCGCAAGATGCTGGACTGGCGGCTGGGCTATGCGGAGCGCACGCTGACCGGCTACCGCGCCACGCCCAAGGGGCTGGAGGTGCGTGCGGCGTAGGCTAGACTGGTCCCATGACCGAACAGGCCTATCGACGGCCGGCCGCGGGAACGCATCCGGCCAACCTCTCGCCCGACTACAAGTCGACGGTGGCACGTTCGCCGTCGCAGCCGGCGGTCGTTCTGCCGCACACTCTGTCGGAGATCACCGGGCCGCTCCGCCGCGAGGAGCGGCTCGATGCCGGCGAGAGCGACCTCACGCGGCAGCGCATGGGCGCGCCGCTCGGCGAGCGCATCATCGTGCAGGGCCGCGTTCTCGACGAGGACGGCCGCGCCGTGCCGCAGGCGCTGGTCGAGATCTGGCAGTGCAACGCCGCCGGCCGCTACCACCATCCGGGCGACCAGCACGACGCGCCGCTCGATCCCAATTTCTACGGCGGCGGCCGCGCGCGGGCCGACGACGAGGGCAACTACCGCTTCGTCACCATCAAGCCCGGCGCCTATCCGTGGGGCAACCACCGCAACGCCTGGCGGCCGGCGCATATCCACTTCTCGCTGTTCGGGCCGGCCTTCGCGACGCGGCTGATCACGCAGATGTATTTTCCGGGCGATCCGCTTCTGGCCTTCGACCCGATCTACAACTCGGTGCCGGCGGGCGCGCGGGCGCGGCTGGAGTCTGCTTTCGACATCGAGGCGACCCAGCCGGAATGGGCGCTCGCCTACCGCTTCGACATCGTCCTGCGCGGCCGCAACGCCACGCCGATGGAGAACGCATGAGCGAACGCATGAGCCGGGCGCTCACACCGTCGCAGACGATCGGCCCGTTCTATTTCGGCACGCTCGCCAACACCTATCGCGCCGAGCTGGCGCCGCCGGGCGTCGCCGGCGAGCGCGTCGAGCTCGCGATCGCGTTGCACGACAGGGACGGCGCGGTGGTGCCGGACGGGCTGGTCGAGATCTGGCAGGCCAACAGTCACGGCCGCTACAACCATCCCGAGGATCGCCGCAATCTGCCGCTCGATGCGGGCTTCGAAGGTTTCGGCCGCGCCTCGACCGACAGGTCGGGCGTCGCGCGCTTCGGTACGGTGCGGCCGGGCAGGGTGCCGTGGCCGCAGGGCGGCCTGCAGGCCGCGCACGTCAACGTCTCGGTGTTCGCCCGCGGCGTGCTCAACCGGCTGGCGACGCGCCTCTACTTCGAGGGAGACCCGGCATTGGCCGAGGACCCGGTGCTGAAGCTCGTCGAGGCTGCACGCCGGCCGACCCTGATCGCGAGGCGCGACGGGAGCGGCGTGTGGCGCCTGCCGATCCATCTCGGCGGTGCGACCGAAACCGTGTTCTTCGACTGCTGAGCATGGCCGGCCGCCTCGTCAACGCGCTGGGCTCGGCCGCCGCGACCGCGGAAGCCTTCTCCGATACGGCGACTCTGCGCCACATGCTGCGCTTTGAGGCGGCACTCGCCGAGGCGACGGCCGCCGCCGGTCTCATTCCGAAGCGCGCCGCGAAGACGATCGTCGCGGCCTGCGATGCCTCGCTCTACGACGCAACGCCCCTCGCGGCAGCCGCGCGCCGGACCGCGACGCTCACCGTCCCGGTGGTCAAGGCGCTGACCGAGGAAGTGACCAAGCGCGATGTGCAGGCTGCCGAATACGTCCATTGGGGCGCTACCAGCCAGGACGTGATCGACACGGCGATGGTGCTGCAGCTCGGCGAGGCGCTGCCGCCGCTGCTGAAGTCCCTCGACGGCATC
>CAYRBQ010000245.1:0-6102 GCA_964422305.1 uncultured Reyranella sp.
CGGCTCGACGTGCGAGCTGCGACAACTGCTACAAAACGGTACGTCGCGGTGTAGCACCCGAAAATCACGAAGACCGCGCAAATGCTGCATCAAAGGCCTGTCGCTTCAGCGTCGGGAAGGCGGTGAGGCTGTAGCGCGGCGCGGCCGCTCAGACCCGCTTGCCGTCGTCGCGGGCGTAGCTCGCGACGGCGCGATCGACCAGGGTCTTGCGGTCGATCTTGTTCGTCCCGGCGAGCGGCAGCTCGGTCACGAACCACACTGCGCGCGGGTGGGCGTAGGCCGGGCCGTTGTCGAGCGCGTAGCGGCGCAGCGCCTCCTCGGTCGGCGCGGTGCCGGGCTTCGGCACCACGAAGGCCACGGGAAGCTGGTACTTGATCTCGTCGGGCACCGGCACGACGCAGGCCTGCGCCACGTCGGGATGCGAGCCGAGCAGCTTCTCGACTTCGCCGGGATACACGTTCTCGCCGCCGCACTGGAACATGTCGTCGGCGCGGCCGACGAAGAAGACGAAGCCGTTCTCGTCGCGGCGCATCACGTCGCCGGTATCGTACCAGCCGTCGATCAGGCGCTTCCTGGTGTCGGCCTCGCGGTTGAGGTAGCCGGTCATCAGCGCAGGCGTCCTGATGTGCACCACGCCCTCGGTGGGGCCAGTCTCGGCACCGCCGACGAACTTCACCTCGATGCCCTTGCGCGGGTAGCCCAGCGCGCCGGGCGGCGTCGGGAGGCCGTCGGGATGCGGGCCGAAGCCCAGCGGACCGGACTCGGTGGTGCCCCAGCTATTGGCGAGCTGCGCGTTGGGGAAGAGGCGCTTCATCTGGCCGAAGAACTCCGGCGTCGAGGGCGCCGAGCCGGTCACGGCGGTGGTGACCGACGTGAGGTCGGCCTTGGCGAGCTCCTCGGTCTCGCGCATCACCAGCGCCAGCATGGTCGGCACCGACGTGACCATGTCGACGCGCTGGGTGTGGATGGCGCGGATGTAGCCGCGGGCGGTGAAGTTGGTCATCAGCACGATGGTGCCGCCGTTGATCATCACCATCTTGGCGCTGAACAGGCCGTTCATGTGGAACAGCGGTGCGGCGATGACGACCTTCCTGCCCTCGATGCCCGGCCGCTGCTCGGGCGTGGCGCCGGTCGCCCAGACATAACCGCCGTGGGTGAGCGGCACGCCCTTGGGCAGGCCGGTCGAGCCCGAGGTGTAGAGCACCATCGCCACTTCCTCGGGCTTCATGTCGACGGGATCGAACGGGCCGGGATCGAGCAGGCTGTCGAGCTGTTCGATGGCGACCGTCGGCACGAGCGAGCTGACCAGGGTGCTGCGTTCGGCGTCGGCGATGGCGAGCTTGACGCTCGAGTCCTTCATGATGTGCGCCACCGTCTCGCGCGGCAGCTTGTGGTTGACGCAGACCGAGACCAGCCCCGCCGCCATGGTCGCCATGTAGAGGACGAGATAGTCGGCCGAGTTCGCCGCGACGATCGCCACCGCCTCGCCGCGCTTCAGGCCGCGCTTCAGGAGACCGCGGGCGAGGGCGGCGATGCGGGCGCGGCCCTCGCCGTAGCCGAGCCGGGACTGCTCGTCGCCGTCGGGCGAGGTCTCGATGATGAGGGGGCGGTCGGCCGGCGCCGTCGGATCGAGGATGGCGGCGAGGTTCGTGATCGTCATGTCTGCCCGCGTCGAAAGAACTGGGAACCGCCGTAGGACTGGTCGGTCGGCACGATCTCCATGTAGCTCACATCCATGCGCTGCGGCGCGCCCAGCACGAACATGACAGCCTCGGCGATATCGCCGGGCTGCAGGGACTCGAAGCCGTCGTAGAAGCGGCGGCGGCCCTCGTCCCTGTCTTCCATCAGAGCAAGATGCGCGCCGGTCTCGACGCGGCCGGGTGCGATTTCGCTGACCCGCACGCCGGAGCCGTGCAGGTCGAGGCGCAAGGTGCCACAGAGATTGTGGATGGCGGCCTTGGTCATGCCGTAGACCGGCATGCCGGGCAGCGCGCCGGTGCCGGCCGTCGAGCCGAGATTGACGATGTGGCCCAGACCGCGCGCCTTCATGCCGGGCACGGTGGCGGCGAGGCAGTTCAGGGTGCCGCGCAGGTTGACGTCGAACATCGCGTCGATGTCGTCGGGCGCGGTGTCCCACGACGCGGTCGCCGGCGCCAGCGCCGCGGCGTTGTTGACCAGCACGTCGGCGTCGAGCGAGCCCAGCGCGCTCATCACGGCGTCGCGGTGCGAGATGTCGAGCGCCAGCGGCCGGCAGCCGGTCTCGCGGGCGAGGGCCGAGAGGTCGTCGGCCGAGCGGGCGACGGCATAGACCTCGAGGCCGCCGACCCGGAGCTCGCGCACGATCGCCGCGCCGATGCCGCGGCTCGCCCCGGTGACGATGGCGGTGCGGTAACGATCGAGAGACAAGGTTCCTCCTTTGCCCGGCGCGAACGGCCCGCCTATGGTGGCGGCACCATAGCGTATCGATACCGGAGCATTTCAATGGCCAAGACTCTCTTTCCCGACGGCACCGAGGTCGCGGGCTTCTACGTCCGCACCATCAAGAGCGGCCCCTTTGTCTTCGTGGCCGGCACGACGTCGCTGAACTCGAAGGGCCAGGTGCAGGGCAAGGATGCCGCCCAGCAGACCACGATCACCATGAAGAAGATCGAGGCCGGGCTGAAGTCGGCGGGCGCGAAGCTGGGCGACCTGGTGCGGCTCACGATCTACGTCACCGACATCCGCGACATGGGAGCGGTGACCGGGGCGCTGGCCAAGTCCCTCAAGGGCGCCGTCATCACCTCGACCCTGGTGGCGGTGACGGCGCTCGCGGTGCCCGGCCTGGTGGTCGAGATCGAGGCCACGGCGGTGGTGGACAAGTGACCGGCCGCACGATCCTGCGACGCCGGCAGGTGCTGGTCGGCGCGGCCGGAACGGTGCTGGCCGCGCCGGCGATCGCCGAGCAGCGCGTGAAGTCGGGCACGGTGGAGATGGAGCAGGTGCAGGTCGCCTTCATCGGCAGCGGCAATGCCGGTAGCGGCACGCTGCACTTTCAGGGCAGGTCCCACCCCTTCTCGGTCGGCGGATTGGGCGTCGGAGGCTTCGGCTTCTCGAAGATCTACGCATGGGGCGATGTCTACAATCTCAGGGAGCTGCGCCAGTTTCCCGGCGCCTACGGCCAGGCGCGCTATGGCGCGGTGGCGGGCGACAAGGGCGGCGGCAGGATGTGGCTCGAGAATCCGGAAGGCGTGCAGCTCGAGCTCCAGGCGCGCCGCGAGGGACTGGCCGTGTCGCTCGGTGCCGACGCCCTCGTCATCGAGTGGAAGTAGGGCGCGTCAGCCCGCCGGCGGATAGCTGATGCGGTTGCGCTGCAGGAGATCCTCCAGCGCCTTGATGCCCTGCTGGTACTTGCCCTTCTGGCAGTCGATTCCGGCGCCCAGGCGGATCATGTCGGGACCGCCCGAGCCCTCGCCGCGGCGGGTGTTGTAGCGATCGTAGATCGCCCCCAGCTCGGCGCAGCGCGCGGCGAGCTGTTCGTTGGTCTGTTGCGCCTGGGCGTTGGGCAGGAAGGCGAGGGCAGCGAGCGCCGTCGACAGCAGTCGTTTCATGCCCCGACCATAGCCTTTTCGGCGGCCCCGATGTACTCTCCGCCGTCCGCCGCGATGCGGACCAAGGGGAGAGAAGATGGCGATGCGACCTGCGATTCGGTTGATGCTCGTGACGGGCATCGCAAGCCTGGCGGCTGCCTGTGCCATGGCGAAGAGCACCCCGGGCGAGGATCCACGCACCGAGTCGACGGCGACGATCGTCAAGTGGACTGACGGCAAGGACGCCATCTCGATCAGCTGCCGTCAGCCCGGCGGCTGCGAGTCGCGCGCCATCGCGATGTGCAACAGCACTGGCGGCAACTATACCGCCCTCAAGATGGACAACATGCCGACGCGCGGCGACATGACGGCCGTGCGCGGCGCCGCCTCAGTCGTCATCCGCTGCGGCAGCTAATTCCCGTTCAGCGTCTTTCGCTTCGAGCCCCAGAGAGTCGCCATCTCGGGCTGCGACTTCGCGGCGTCTGCGCCCGAAGGCAGGGCGGCCTCGTGGTTGTCGATCCAGACCACGACGTCGGCCGCCACCGTCGGCCCCGCCTTGTCGCGCATCAGCAGGTGATAGCCGTCCTTGTAGAAGGCGAGCTTCGAATCGCTGCGCGGCGGCATGATCTCAATGGCCGCACGGACCGGCTCCTGCGGCACGATGCGGTCGCCCATGCCGTGCATCATCAGATACGGGGTCTTCACATGCGCCGCCGCCGCGCGCGCATCGTCCATCAGGTCGATCAGGCCATAGGCCATGTCGAGCCGGGTCTGGCGCAGCATCATCGGGTCGTTGCGTAGCTTCTCCATCGTCTTGGGATTGTCAGTCGGCTTGTAGTCGATCGAGGTCGGGCCCGACGGCATCCAGGGGATGGTATGGGCGAAGAACCAGAGGCCGGCGCTTGCGACCGGTCCGAACGTGTCGCGCGAACGCAGCGCGGTCGCCGAGAGGATCAGGCCGTCGGCTTGCGCCCCCCGGTCGGCAGCGACCAGCACCACGGCGCCACCCATGCTCTCGCCGGCGAGGTAGAACGGCACGCCGGGGTGTCTGGCCTGGATCAGCCGGGCGACCGTCCTGGCATCGTCGACCAGAGCGTCGGTGCCCGGCCAACGGCCGCGGGTCGGGCTGCCGCCGAAGCCGCGCTGGTCATAGGCGTAGGTCGTGAAACCGGCGCCCGACCAGATGCCGGCCGGCTCCTCCCAGGCCTGGCGGTAGTCGCCGAAGCCGTGCAGTCCGAGGATCACCGCCTTGGGCGCGCCCTTTGCCGCAGGCCATATCGAGAGCGGTAGCGAAGTGCCGTCGGCCGCGACATAAGTATCGTCGGTCAGCTTCGGCGCCTGCACGGATCTGCCGGCCGGAACCACGCTCGGTGCGCAGGCCGAAAGCATGACCGCGGCGGCCGAGGCCGCTATCATCCGGCGGCGAAAGAGGAGTGGGATCGTGACCGAGCCGTTTGAAGTCATCACCGTCGATACCGACCGCGTCGCCTGCGATGGCGGTGGCGGCGCGTTGGGCCATCCCAAAGTCTACCTCAACCTCGGCCCGCAGGGACATGTCGAGTGCCCCTACTGCAGCCGGCTGTACAAGCTGCGCGAAGGCGCTCATCCCGCTCACGCCCATTGAGGGATCAGCCGTGAAGCAGCTCGGTGAAGGCTGGAACTGGCGCGACCTCAAGGTCGGCGACAAGTTCGTCACCTACGGCCGGACATTGTTCGAGGCCGACCTCCTGAATTTCGTGACGCTTTGCGGCTTTTCCGAGGAGCTGTTCACGAACAAGGAGTACATCAAGGAGCATGCGCCGATGCGCGGCGGCCATCCCGTGCCGGGTGCCCTGGTCTACTCCATGGCGGAAGGTCTGGTGATCCCGACCACGCTGCAGGGCTCGGGACTCGCCTTCCTGTCGATGGGCTTCGACATCAAGGGCCCGACCTACGTGAACGACACGATCCATGTCGAGATCGAGGTCACCGAGATCAAGCCGACCTCCAAGGATCCGTCGCGGGCGCTGGTGCGCACCACCAACCTGGTGAAGAACCAGAAGGGCGACACGGTCCTTGTCTACACGCCCTTGCGGATGATGCAGGGCCGGTGAAGGGGCGATAGATGGCCAAGGTCGCGGTCGAGAAGGAGGGCGCGACCACGATCGTCTCGATCGACCGCAACGCCCAGGCGCGCAACGCCGTCGATCCCGAGACGGCGATCCTGCTGCGCGAGGCCTTCCTGGCCTTCGACGCCGACGGGACGCAATCCGTCGCCATCCTGACCGGTCGCGGCGGGACCTTCTGTGCGGGCTACGACCTCAAGATCGCGGCCACGCGCGAGGGGCCCGCGCTGCACGATCCGGCGGGGCCGGGACCGATGGGGCCGACGCGCCATCTCCTTTCCAAGCCGGTGATCGCCGCCGTCGAAGGCTACGCCGTGGCAGGCGGGTTGGAGCTTGCGCTATGGTGCGACCTACGCGTGGCCTCGGAGACGGCGAAGTTCGGCGTGTTCTGCCGGCGCTGGGGCGTGCCGCTGATCGATGGCGGCACGGTG
>CAYRBQ010000246.1:0-6091 GCA_964422305.1 uncultured Reyranella sp.
GCGGAAGTAGCCCAGGATCAGGAACAGCACCACCACGACCAGCAGCGCGCCTTCCAGCAGGTTCTTCTCGACCGTCCAGACGGTCGCGTCGACCAGCTTGGTCCGGTCGTAGATCGCCCGCGCGACCACGCCATCGGGCAACGACGGCGCTATCGTCTTGAGCTTGTCGGCCACCCGCTGCGCCGCCGTCCGGCTGTTCTCACCGATCAGCAGCATGGTCGTCCCGATTACCGTCTCCTTGCCATTCAACGTCGCGGCACCAGTGCGGAGATCCGTTCCCTCCTTCACCTCCGCAATGTCGCTAATCCGGATCGGCACTCCGTTGCGGGTGCCGACGACGATGTCGCGGATCTCAGGCAGCGTGTTCACCTGGCCCGGCGTGCGCACGAGGTATTGTTCGCCGTTTCGCTCGATGTAGCCCGCGCCAACATTGGCGTTGTGGGTGGCCAGCGCCGTTACGACGTCGCGGAAGGTGAGGCGGTAGGCGATCAGCTTCGCGGGGTCAGGCAGGACATGAAATTCCTTCTCGTAGCCACCGATCGTGTTGACCTCGACAATGCCGGGCACGGTGCGCAGCTGCGGCTTGATGATCCAGTCCTGGATGGTGCGCAGGTCGGTCGCCGTGAAAGGTGTTCCATCCGGCTTCTTTGCGTCGGGCTTGGCCTCAACGGCGTACATGTAGATCTCGCCGAGACCGGTCGACACAGGCCCCATCGACAGCTCGGTGCCGGGCGGCAGCTGGTCCTTGGCCTGCTGGATGCGCTCGTTGACGAGCTGTCGGGCGAAGTAGATGTCCGTGCCGTCCTTGAACACGACGGTGACCTGGCTCAACCCATAGCGCGACAGCGAGCGCGTATATTCGAGCTTGGGCAGGCCACCCATCGCGGTCTCGATCGGGAATGTGATGCGCTGCTCGATCTCCAGCGGCGAGTAGCCCGGCGCCACCGTGTTGACCTGCACCTGGACGTTGGTGATGTCGGGCACCGCATCGATCGGCAGACGCGTGAAGTTCCACGCGCCCAGCGCACCGACGGCGATGGCGAGGATAATGACGAACCAGCGATTCTGGATCGAAAACTCGAGGATCTTGTTGACCATGACGTGGCTCAGTGCTCGTGGGCAGCGCCGGCCTTGCCGACTTCTGCCTTGACGACGAAGCTGTTCTTGGCGGCGTAGACGTCACCTGGGGTGACGCCGAAGAGCACTTCGACCCAGTCGGCGTCGCGCGATCCCAGTTCGACCTCACGGGCGTTGAAGGTCTCGCCCTCGCGCACGAACACAACGGTCTTGCCTTCCATCGTCTGCAGCGCGCTGGTCCGGATCGCCACGTCGACCGGCTTGGCTGACAGCACCACCCGTCCGTCGACGAACAGGCCCGGCCGCAGGCGCCCAGTGTTCGGGACCACGGCGCGGGCGATCGAGGTCTGGGTGTCGGTGGCGCCGATCGGTGAGAGATAGTCTATGCGCGCCTCGATCGGCGGCCCGCCGTCGCCCACGTCGATGGTCACCGCGTCGCCCGCACGCACGCGACCGAAGTCGCGGCGGAACACGGCGAAGTCGATCCACATCGTCGAGAGGTCAGCGATTGTGAACAGCGGCTTGGCCTCCGAGGCGAACTCGCCCAAGGTGCCGTCGCGGTCGATCACCGTGCCATCGATCGGCGCCTTCAGCTCGTAGGTCGTCAGGCTCTGGTTGCTCTCGACCGTCGCCAGCACCTCGTCCTTCTTCACCTTGTCGCCCAGGCGCTTGCGCATGCTGCGGATGACGCCGGGGAAGCGCGGCGTCACCTTCACCAGCGTCTCTTGGTTGGGCGAGATCGATCCGTTGAGCAGCAAGACGTCCTGAAGGTCACGCGGCCCGGCCTTCAGCAGCTCGATGCCGGCCGCCGTCACCTGCGCGTCGGTGAGCTTCACCCCTTCGTCGTGGCCGCCCTTCTCCTCACCATGCCCTGCGCTCTTGGCCGGGCTGGCCGACTTCGCGAAGCGCGGGTCGAACATGTAGTAGCCGGCTGCCAGCAAGGCGCTGAAGCAGATCATTCCGATCAGGAGATACCTAAGAACCCGGGCAATCATCGCGTCCTCGCCAGTTGCATTGGGCTGCCGATCAGGCCTTCGATGGTCGCGATCGACGTGTGGAAGCTCGCCAGCGCCTCGTGCTCCTGCAGCTCGGCGTCGGCCACCGTGCGATAGGCGTCGAGGATTTCGAGCAAGGTGAAGCGGCCCTGGCCGTAACCTTCTTCGACAGTGGCGAGCGATGCGCGCGCTGCCGGCAGCACGGTGCGGCGCAGCAGGTCGACCTGTGCGAGGGCACCTGATGCCGTGTCGTGGGCCTTGCCCACGATGGCAATCAAAGTCAGGCGGTTCATCGCCTTCTCGGCCTCGGTCTTCTTGGCGGCTTCCTGTGCCTCGCGGATCGCGCCGGTGTTGCGATCGAGAACCGCAATGGGAACGGAGACGCCGAGGCGAGCGGCATTCTGGCCAGTGTCTCCGTAGTGCCGCCAGGCGACGCTCGCCGTGACATCCGGCATTGGCTTCAGCCGCGCCGAAAGCAAGTCGGCATCCCGTCGTGCGCGTATCGCGGTCCAGCGCATCAACTGGGGATTCTCGTCGATCGCCTTGACGGCGCTTTCGAGCGGCGCCGGCCGCGCGATGCGGCCGAAGTCACCCGCCACGCTGGCGAAGGTCGGGTAGTCCTTTCCCATGAGGGCCGCCAGCTCGCGCCGCGCTACGTTCAGCGCGACCCGCGCCCGCTCACGCTCCAGCCGCACCATGCCGACCGCGGCCTGGGTGCGTGTCACCTCGGAGGGCGAGGAGGCGCCGGCCTCAACCCGCTTCTGCATCTGCGGCACCAGCTTCTCGAGCTGCCCCGCCTGGCGCTCCAGGATCTGAATCTTGCGCTGCAGGGAAAGGGCCTCGACGAAGGCGATGGCCGCCTCCGACAGCAGCTCCAGCCGCGTCGCCTCCCGCTCCCAGCGCGCCGTGTCGTAGTCGCCGAGCGCCGCCTGCACCCGCGCGCCGCGCTTGCCGCCCAGCTCGATCAGCTGGCTGATCTGCAGGGTGAATTCGGCGCCGCTCACTACGCTGCTTTCGCCGTAGGCGAAGTTGTCGACCTCGATGCCGACCGTCGGGTTGGGCAGCGCATTCGCCTGCTCGCGCCGTCCATCCGCCATGTTGATGGTGCGGTCGGCATTGGTAAGCCGCGGATTGCTGGCGATGGCAGTCCGCAATACCTGGGGTAGCGTAAGCGCGCCGTTGCGCTGCTGCTGTTGGGGCTGCGCAGGAGCCGGATGCAATTGCACGGGCGGCGCCGTTGCCGCGCGCGAAGGCTGCGAGCCGGTCTGCGCCATTGATGGCGACGCCGCTACGACGGCGAGAGCCGCGTAGACCACAAGACGGGAAGACATGAAAAACCCGATCGCTAGGACAAAAGCTGCCCGAGCCCGGAAGGGCTCAAGCGGGCGAAGTCGCGAGGATCAGGCCTTGGGGGGTGGAGACGTCAGGGTGGGGTCAAAGGGCGCAAGGCCCTGCACCGGCGCCGCCGCACAATCGCAGCGATCGACCGCCGCCACTGCCACGGGAAGAGACGGAAGAGAAACCACGGTGCAGATGTGGCATTTCTCGACCGAGAAATCCGCCTGTTCAGGGACGTCCTGCTCGGCAGCTGCGCAAATCGCCACCGGCTGCGACGCCTGCGCAGAGGCAAGACCGCAGGTGTGGAACGTCGTGACCACGGCGACCGCCAGCACGCAGAACAGCCGGAAGAAGGCTGCTGCGCGGCGCAGGGCGGGCAACTGGCCGAGGTTCAACACGATCTCAGTGAACGCCAACACCCCAGTCCCGTCAATGCCAGTCCGCAGCCTTGAGGTCGCACGTATTGTTATAAGGTCACACGCCTTGAATAGGTGCCAGCGTGAACGGTTTGCAGTTCACGATGTGTGAGAGCGAGGCCCGATCGAAGCGACCATGCCACTGTGTCTTCAATCGAACGCCTCTTGCATCTATTCGCAGCTGTATCGCACGGCCAACGAAGTCGTTCGTGCACGACTCACCTGCGTTCTCTCCTTGAAGCGCGCAACCCGACCATACTGACTGCAATACTTCCCGGCTAGCGGCGCGCTTCAGCTTCCGTCCTTTCGATCTCTGTTGATTTGCGTCGGATCTCCTCTTCAAGCTCACCCAAGGCCTCTGCGGGCGGGGAGGTTATCTTTGTCGTTGTAGTTGGCGGGACAATACTGTGAGCCGACAGCAGCTGTTTCTGCCGCAAGAGCACTACATTTAGCTCTGCTACCTCGACTCGCATCGCAATGATGGTACGGATCAGGCCTCCGGCGTACAGATCCAGCTGGTGCTTCGCCTTGGCCAACTCCGCTTCCTGCTCACCTAAATCATTGGCGAGTTGCGAGAGCTCCGCCGCATCGGCGCGTTCGACAGTCCGACCATCGACCCGATACTGTACGTCCACAAACCGCAACACGGCGGCTCGCTTCTGCTCCAGCATCGCCTGTGTCTGAGCAAGGATTCTGTCCATTGCCTGGCCAGGAGATCCTTCGGTCTCGCGATCCGGGATCATTGCTCTCTGCGCTTGAAGACCGGCGATATCGGTATCGAGCTGCGTAGTTGTCGGCTCAATGCGTGAATGCTGATACCAGGCCAAGTACGCATTGCCGGCGATCGCCAGCACAAGCGCGGCAGATAGCAACTTGTTCAATGGACGCCCCCACGTCTTGCCCGACATAGTAGCTTAGGACCACGGGCTCACAACCGTAAATGCTTGGGGGATGTATGGAATACAAGGTGATCGGGTTTGATCCTGGCACGATCCGGGAGAACCCGGTGGGGTTCGCCTCAGGCGAACTTGAGAAGATGATCACCTTCATGGCCAACCAGGGCTGGGAATATGTTGAACTGGCTGAGTACGGCACCTGGGTACCGGGTACCTCCGGGTGCTTCGGCTTTGGCGCGAAGTCGCCGTATCACCAGTCCATCTACATGGCAGTCTTTCGAAAATGGATGATCCTCCGGCTCTTGATCCGCTTCTACTGGTGGGTAGTCCCCGCACCTCGCCGGCGCTCGTGTCTATTCGGTGAGAGCTGTTCTCGCTACGTGTTCCGCCGAAGCAGCGAGGGCGTAGTGGCAGGCTGGGCTGCCCTTCTTGAGCGGCATCGGCAGTGCAGGCCGGGGTATCGGATTGTTGGACTCCGCCGAGGTGGGGCGACCATTGTCGTCTTGGCCGATGGCTCTGCTCGTGAGATCAGCGAAATGTCGGATCAAGTACGGCAAGAGTTGGCACGAGCCTCAACACTAGGCGGTTCTTTTGACTGAACTGGCAGATAGAGCCAAAGCCGCGGCTTCATGGCTTGTCGTGGCGTGCGCGCTCCTCTGGGCGGTCGAACTTCGAGCCCAATCCGTTTCTGATGGCGATACGCTGAAGCTGGGCGGAACAACCTATCGGCTATGGGGCATTGATGCGCCAGAGCTGGCCCAGACCTGCCAGGACGGGTGGCCTGCAGGACGACAGGCCGCCACGAAGCTGCAGCAGCTTGTTCAAGGGCGCTCCGTCACTTGCGAGCGCAAGGACACCGATCGATATGGTCGCACGGTCGCGATCTGCCGGGCAGCCGGCCAAGACCTGGGAGAGCTGCTGGTTCGCGAAGGGATGGCGTGGGCGTTCGTTCGATACAGCCTCGACTACGTCACGAGCGAGGCAGCCGCCAAGCGGCAGGGCCTCGGTATCCATGGGCATGGCTGTGCTCCAGCGTGGGAATGGCGTGCCCAACGACGCCAGTAGCCGTCGACGATAGGAGATCCCTGCTCCAAGGCTCGGAAGTCCCTGTTAGTCTCTCCCGAATTCCCTGATACCGACCTAGCGCAGCCAAGCCGGCTACCCCGCGAAGCCCACTGACTGCGGCGCCTTCAGCCCCGCTAAAGGCCGCAGCGGGCTACATTGGGGTGAAATTCCCTGATAATGGGCAGAGACCAGTCCGTATCTGACTGGCTCCACTACCACCCGCCCCTCAGCGCTTCCTTTGCGCGCGCTCGATCGCCTCGGCGATCAGGCGGCGCGCCTCGCTGACGTCGCCCCAGCCGAGCAG
>CAYRBQ010000247.1:0-6086 GCA_964422305.1 uncultured Reyranella sp.
CCGTGTTCTTGCCCGGCCGGATGCCGGGGACGAAACCGCCGTTCTTCTTCAGGTTGTCTGCGGTGTCGGCCGGGTTGAAGACGACCGTCGTGTAGAAGAAGCAGAAGAAGACGATCAGGCCGATATAGGCCAGCAGGTAGAGCGGCTGGCCGTGGCCGAGATAGGTCGACATCCACTGCATCCAGCCCGGCTCGGCCGCATTGCCCTGGAACGAGGCGATGGTGGCCGGGAAGAGCAGCAGCGAGGAAGCGAAGATCGGCGGGATGACGCCCGCGGTGTTGATCTTGAGCGGCAGGTGCGAGGCCTCGCCGCCGTACATGCGATTGCCGACCTGGCGCTTTGGATACTGCACCACGATGCGCCGCTGGGCGGTCTCGACGAACACCACGACCGCGACCACCAGCACGACGCCGACGATCAGGGCGATGATGAACAGCGCCGACAGGGCGCCGGTGCGGCCGAGTTCGAGGGTCTGCACCATGGCGTCGGGCAGCGCCGCCACGATGCCGGCGAAGATGATCAGCGAGACGCCGTTGCCCACGCCGCGCGCGGTGATCTGCTCGCCCAGCCACATCAGGAACAGGGTGCCGCCGACCAGGGTGACGATGGTGACGAAGCGGAAGAACACGCCGGGATCGATCACGACCGGGCCGGCGGATGCGACCTGGCTCTCGAGGCCCACCGCGATGCCGTAGGCCTGGAACGCCGCCAGCACCACCGTGCCGTAGCGCGTGTACTGGTTGATCTTCTTGCGGCCGGCCTCACCTTCCTTCTTCAGCGCCTCGAGCGACGGCACGACCGTCGTCAGGATCTGCATGATGATGGAGGCCGAGATGTACGGCATGATGCTGAGCGCCAGCACCGACATGCGGCCGATCGAGCCGCCGGAGAACACGTCCAGCAGGCCGGCGATGCCGCCGGCGTTCTGCTTGAAGATCTCGGCCAGGGCGGCCGGATCGACGCCGGGGACGGGAATGTAGGCACCGATGCGGAAGACGACGAGCGCGGCCACGGTGAACCACAGGCGCTTCTTCAGCTCGGTAGCCTTACCGATCGAGCCCCAGTTCAGGTTGGATGCGAGTTGCTCGGCGGCGGATGCCATGAAACCTCACGCGTGAACGACACAAGGGGGAGACGACGCCCCCATTGACGCCGTCCGGCTTACGCCGCCTCGGCCACGGGCTTGGGCGGCAGTTCGACCTTGCCGCCGGCTTTCTCGACCGCGGCGATCGCCGACGCCGAGGCGCCCGCGACCTTCACTTCGATCTTGGCCTTCAGCTCGCCCTTGCCAAGGAGGCGCACGCCGTCCGCGGCATTCTTGAACAGGCCGGCGGCCAGCATGGCGGCCGCGTCGATCGGCTTGCCGGCGTCGAGCTTCTTGTCGTCGATCGCCTTCTGAAGCGTGCCGAGGTTCACGACCTGGTAGCTCTTCTGGTGCGGCGGACGGAAGCCGCGCTTGGGGATGCGGCGGTAGAGCGGCATCTGGCCGCCCTCGAAGCCCTTGATGGCGACGCCGGTGCGGGACTTCTGGCCCTTGACGCCGCGACCCGCGGTCTTGCCCTTGCCCGAGCCGATGCCACGGCCGACACGCATGCGGCCCTTGCGGGCGCCCGGGTTGTCCGAGATCTGGTTCAGTCTCATCGTCTTCTACCCTCCGCGCCGCGGCTCCCCGCCTAGCGCGCTTCCTCTTCGACGCGCACCAGGTGGCGCACCTTGTTGATCATGCCGCGCACCTCGGGGGTATCCACGAGCTCGCTGGTGCGGTGGCGCTTGTTCAGCTTCAACCCGATCAGCGTCGCACGCTGGTCTTCCGTGCGGCCGATGTGGCTGCCGATCTGGGTGATCTTGATGGTCTTGCCCTTGGCCATGGTCCGGCTCCCTAGGCCGCCGCTTCGGCGGTGGTCTCGTCGCGACGGCCGAGCAGGTCACCGACCTTCTTGCCGCGGCGGGTGGCGACCATGCGCGGCGAGTTGAGCTGCTCGAGCGCCTTGAACGTCGCCTTGATCATGTTGTGCGGGTTCGAGGTGCCGACCGACTTGGCGACGATGTCCTTGACGCCGAGCGTCTCGAACACCGCGCGCATCGGGCCGCCGGCGATGATGCCGGTGCCGGCCGGAGCGGCGCGCAGCGTCACCTTGCCGGCGCCGAAGCGGCCGCGAACGTCGTGATGCAGCGTGCGGCCGTCGCGCAGCGGCACGCGGATCAGGCCGCGCTTGGCCGCTTCCGTGGCCTTGCGGATCGCCTCGGGAACCTCGCGCGCCTTGCCGGCGCCGTGGCCGACGCGGCCGCGCTGGTCGCCGACGACGACGATCGCCGCGAAGGCGAAGCGCCGGCCGCCCTTCACCACCTTCGCGACGCGATTGATGGTGACGAGCTTGTCGGTCAGTTCGTTTTCTTCGTCGCGCTCGCGGTCGCGACCACGCTCGCGCTCACGCGGCGGACGGCCGGAACCAGAGGGTGAACGAGCCATGTGCTAACTCCCGATCAGAACGACAGGCCGCCCTCACGGGCGGCATTGGCCAGCGCTTCGATGCGGCCGTGATAGATGTAGCCGCCGCGGTCGAAGATGACTTCCTTCACGCCGGCCGCGATGGCGCGGGCGGCGATCAGCTTGCCGACTTCGGTGGCGGCGCCCTTGTCGGCGCCGGTCTTGAGCTTGCCCTTGACGTCCTTGTCGAGCGACGAGGCGGCGGCGAGGGTCAGGCCCTGACGGTCGTCGATGACCTGGGCATAGATGTGCTTGCCCGAGCGGAACACGCTGAGGCGGGGACGGCCGCCGGCGGCCTGGCGCAGCGCGTAGCGCGTGCGCCGCTGGCGGCGGGCGAAAAGGGCATTGCGATCGGACATGTTCTGTCGCCTCTACTTCTTCTTGCCTTCCTTGCGCCGGATCGTCTCGGTCGAGTACTTGATGCCCTTGCCCTTGTAGGGCTCGGGCGGGCGCAGGCTGCGGATCTCGGCCGCAATCTGGCCGACGCGCTGACGATCGGCGCCGGTGATCTCGATCTCGGTCGGCTTCGGCGCCTTGATCTGGATGCCGGCCGGAATGGGGATCTCGACATCGTGGCTGAAGCCGAGCTGCATCTTCAGCGTCTTGGCATCGGCCTGGGCGCGGTAGCCGACGCCGTTGATCTCGAGGTTGATGGTGAACCCGTCCGAGACGCCCTTGACGATGTTGCTCGCCAGGTTGCGCGCCGTGCCCCACTGCATGCGGGCGCGACGGCTCTCGGAGCGCGGCTTGAACACCAGGCCCTCGGCTTCCTTGGCGACGGAGACGTCGTCATGGACCGTGAGCTGCAGCTCGCCCCGCTTGCCCTTGGCCTTGAGGTGCTGGCCCTTGAGCTCGATGGTGACACCGGCCGGGATGGCGACCGGGTTTTTGCCGACGCGCGACATGGTCAGAACACCTTGCAGATGACTTCGCCGCCGACATTGGCGGCACGCGCCTCGGCGTCGGACATGACGCCGCGCGGCGTGGACAGGATCGAGATGCCCAGCCCGTTGAAGTGGCGCGGCAGCTCGCGGATCTTCGAATAGACGCGGCGACCCGGGGTGGAGACGCGCTTGATCTCCTTGATGACCGGACGGCCGTTGTCATACTTCAGCTCGACGCGAAGCTCCTTCACGCCAGGACGGAGCTCTTCCTCGAACCAGCCGCGGATATAGCCCTCGCGCTGGAGCACATCGAGAACACTCGACCGCAGGCGCGAGGCCGGCACGGTCACGCTGTCGAGGCGTGCCGACTGGCCGTTGCGGATGCGGGTCAGCAAATCGCCGACGGGATCTGTCATCGCCATGGGTCTACGGTCTCCCGTTACCAGCTCGACTTCACGACGCCGGGCAGAGCGCCCAGCGACGCGAGCTGACGCAGCGCAAGGCGCGACAGCTTGAACTTGCGGTACACGGCCCGCGGACGACCCGTGAGCTCGCACCGATTGCGGATGCGCGTCGGCGAGGAGTTGCGCGGCAGCTCGGCGAGCTTGAGCCTCGCCCCGAACCGCTCCTCCGGCGTCAACTTGTCGTCGACGGCCATCGCCTTGAGCTTGGCGCGCTTGGCAGCGTACTGCTTCGCCATCTTGGCGCGCCGGTTGTTCTTCTCGACTGAACTCGTCTTGGCCATTTGCTTCTCCGGCCTCAGTTCACGAACGGGAAGTCGAAGCCGCGGAGAAGCGCCTTGGCTTCCGCGTCCGTCTTCGCCGACGTGCAGATGATGATGTCCATGCCCCGCACCATGTCGACCTTGTCGTAGTCGATCTCGGGGAACACGATCTGTTCCTTGAGGCCCATGGCGTAGTTGCCATTGCCGTCGAACGACTTGCCGTTCAGCCCGCGGAAGTCGCGGACGCGCGGCAGCGCGATGTTCACCAGGCGGTCGATGAACTCGTACATGCGGTCGCGGCGCAGCGTGACCTTGGCGCCGATCGCCATGCCCTCGCGCAGCTTGAAGGTCGCGATCGACTTGCGCGACCGGGTGACGACCGGCTTCTGGCCGGTGATCGCCGTCAGGTCGGCCACGGCGCCGTCGACGGCCTTGCGGTCGTTGACCGCCTCGCCGACGCCCATGTTGATCACGATCTTCTCGATCTTCGGCACCTCGAAGGCGTTCTTGTAGGAGAACTCCTTCGTGAGCGCGTCACGAACGGTCTTCGTGTAGTGGTCTTGCAGTCGCGCGGGCATTTACCCGTTCTCCTAGCGGTCGATGGTCTCGCCGGAGGCACGCGCGATGCGCACCTTACGGCCGTCTTCCAGGAACTTGAAACCGACCTTGGTCGGCTTGTCCGACTTCGGGTCGAGCAGGGCCACGTTCGACACGTGGATCGCAGCCTCGCGTTCGATGATGCCGCCCTGTTCGGTGCGGCTCGGCTTGGTGTGGCGCTTGATCATGTTCACGCCGGAGACGACGACGCGCTGCTCCTTCGGGAGCACGCGCAGGACGTCGCCCACCTTGCCCTTGCTGCCACCGGTGATGACCTTGACCCGGTCGCCCTTCTTGATCTTCAGCTTGGTCGCCATGGCTTAGAGGACCTCCGGCGCGAGCGAGATGATCTTCATGAACTTCTTCGCGCGCAGCTCGCGGGTCACCGGTCCGAAGATACGGGTGCCGATGGGCTCGTCCTGCTTGCTGATCAGCACCGCGGCGTTGCGATCGAAGCGGATCGCGCTGCCGTCGACGCGACGCAGCGGGAACGACGTGCGGACGACGACGGCGCGATGCACCTCGCCCTTCTTCACGCGGCCGCGCGGAATGGCTTCCTTGATCGACACGACGATGACGTCGCCGACGCTCGCATACTTGCGGCGCGAGCCGCCCAGCACCTTGATGCACTGGACCCGACGGGCGCCCGAATTGTCGGCGACCTCGAGGTTGGTTCGCATCTGAATCATGACTGCTGCTCCGACCGCTTAAGCCTTCGCGCCTTCGACCAGAACTTCCCAGCTCTTGGTCTTGGACAGCGGGCGGCACTCGCGGATGCGCACGATCTCGCCGACCTTGCCCTTGTAGGCATTGGCTTCATCGTGGGCGTGGTACTTCTTCGACTTGCGGATGAACTTCTTGTAGATCGGGTGCTGAATACGCCGTTCGACCTTCACGACGATGGTCTTGTCCATCTTGTCGCTGACGACGACGCCTTCGAGAATTCGCTTCGGCATCTCTTGCTCCTTAACCCGCGGCCTTCTCGCCCAGCACCGTCTTGATGCGGGCGATGTCGCGGCGCACCTGGCGCGCGCGGGCGGTCTTCTGCAGCTGGCCGCCTGCCTTCTGGAAGCGCAGGTTGAACGCCTCCTTGCGCAGGTTGCCGAGCTCGTTCTTCAGCTCGTCCTTGGTCTTGGGGCGAAGATCAGTGGCCTTCATGTCCTTCTCCCTCAGCCCTCGACGCCGACGCGGGCGACGAAACGGGTCTTGATCGGAAGCTTCGCGGCGGCGAGCGCCAGCGCTTCCTTGGCGATCGTCACCGACACGCCCTCGAGCTCGAACAGGACGCGGCCCGGCTTCACGCGCGCCGCCCAGAACTCGGGCGCGCCCTTGCCGGAGCCCATGCGGACTTCCGCCGGCTTCTTCGACACCGGCACGTCCGGGAACACGCGGA
>CAYRBQ010000248.1:0-6084 GCA_964422305.1 uncultured Reyranella sp.
CGGCGCTCATCGACACAGGTTCGAGGACTTCAGGGAGAGAACGACCATGAGCATCATCGCCTTCATCGGGCTCGGCAATATGGGCGGCCCGATGGCCGGGAACCTGGTCAAGGCCGGGCACAAGGTCTCCGCCTTCGACCTGTCGCAGGCGTCAAAGGACGCGGCTGCCGCACTCGGCGTCGGCATCGCCGCCTCGGCCAAGGCAGCGGTCGCGGAAGCCGAGATCGTCGTCACCATGCTGCCGGCCGGCAAGCATGTGCTCGAGGTCTACGAGAAGGACGTGCTGCCCAACATCGGCAAGGGGACCCTGCTGATCGACTGCTCGACCATCGACGTCGACAGCGCGCGGCATGTCGCAGCCCTCGCGGCCAAGGGCGGCTTCGACATGGTCGACGCGCCGGTATCGGGCGGCGTCGGTGGCGCCACCGCCGGCACGCTCACGTTCATGGTGGGCGGCCCGGACGCCTCGTTCGCCAAGGCGCGCCCCATCCTCGAGAAGATGGGAAAGAACATCGTCCATACCGGCGCGAGCGGCGCCGGCCAGGCGGTCAAGATCTGCAACAACATGATGCTGGCCATCTCGATGCTGGGCGTCGCCGAGGCCTTCATGCTGGGCAAGCGCTTGGGCCTCGACTTCCAGAAGCTGTTCGACGTCACCTCGACCTCGTCGGGTCAGAGCTGGGCCCTCACGACCTATTGCCCGGTGCCGGGTCCTGTGCCGACTTCGCCCGCGAACCGCGACTACGCGCCGGGCTTCACGGCGGCCATGATGCTGAAGGACCTGTTCCTGGCGCAGCAGGCGGCCAACGCGGCCGGCGCCTCGACGCCGCTCGGCGCGGAGGCCGCGCAGCTCTTCAACATGTTCGTCAACTCGGGCAACGGCGCGAAGGACTTCTCCGGCATCATCAAGATGCTGGATGGGAAGTGAGCCGCACACTCTACGACCTGAAATCGCTGGACGGGCGGCGGCTCAGTCCGTTCGGCCAGCGGGTCCATCTGGCGCTCCGCCACAAAGGCCTCGACCTCGACAAGGTCGAGCTGGTCCGCTTCATCGACAAGGACGCCATCGCCTTCGCCAAGTCGCAGAGCGTGCCGGTGCTGGTCGACGGCGACAAGGTCGTGGCCGATTCCTGGCGCATCGCCAATCATCTGGAGGATGCCTACCCCGACCGGCCGTCGCTGTTCGGCGGCGAGGCGGGCCGGGCGCTCGCCCGCTACTTCAACAACTGGTGCGGGATCTGGCTGACGGCCGAGATCGCGAGCTTCATCCTGTTCGACATGCTGCAGCATATCGACGAGGAGGATCGCGCCTATATCCGCAGAACGCGCGAGCCGCGCTTCGGGCCGCTGGAGGCGCTGAATGGGACGCGCGCGGCCCGGCTGCCGGCCTTCCGCAAGACACTCGACCCGCTGCGCCTCACCGTGAAGCAGAACGGCAACCTCCACGGCGCCGAGCCGGGCATGGCGGACTTCATGGTGGCTGCGGCGTTCCATTGGGCGGAGCAATCGAGCGTATTTGCGCTGCTCAGCCCCGACGATCCGCTCTACTCTTGGAGCAAACGCATCAACGGCCAGAGCCTATGATTACGCTTTACGACCTCGTCTTCCAGGAAGACCGCCGCCCCAGCCCGTTCTGCTGGCGCGCGAAGTTCGCGCTGGCCCACAAGGGCCTCGACTACACCAACGTGCCTATGGGCTTCACGGAGAAGGAGAAGATCGCCTTCGCCGACTCCAAGACCGTGCCGGTGATCAAGGACGGCGAGAAGCCGGTGAAGGACAGTTGGGCCATCGCCGTCTATCTCGACGAGATGTATCCGGAGCGGCTGCTGCTCAAGAGCGAGATGGGCCGCTCCTTCGCGCGCTTCATCAACGGCTGGGCCGACGTCGTGGTCAACGGCGGCATCTTTCCCATGGTGGTGGGCGACCTGGTCGACCGCGTGCGGCCGGAAGACAGGGCATACATCGAGGAATCGCGGGGGACACGGATCGGCACCCGGGATTTCGGATCGTTCCAGAAGCAGGCGCGGGAGAAGGGGCTGGCGGCGTTCCGTGCCTCGCTCGAGCCCGCGCGCCGGGCGCTGCGCGAGCAGCCGTTCCTGTCGGGGGCCGAGGCGGCCTATCCCGACTACATCCTCGCCGGCACCTTCATGTGGCCGCGCACGGTGAGCCCGTTCGAACTGCTGGAGGCCGACGATCCGGTCTATGCCTGGCGCGAGCGCATGCTCGACCTGTTCGACGGGATGGCCCGCAAGGCCAAGGCCGCATAAGAGGACGGGGAGAGTTTCGTGCCGGACGCCAAAGACAAACCCTTCGATCCGGCCGAGCACCGCTTCGGGCCGGCGCACTGGTTCGAGGACCTCGAGGTCGGCCAGAAATTCTACATCAACTCGCGCACCCAGACCGAGGCGCTGTTCTCGGCTTTCCAGCTCGCGAGCGGCGACAACCACCCGATCCACTACGACCGCGAGTACTGCAAGGCGCTGGGCCACCGCGACATGCTGGCCCACGGCCTGCAGGTCGCGATCCAGGGCGCGGCAGGCGGCGGCATCTTCCCGCACATCGTGGGCGAATCGCTGATCGGCTTCCTCGAACAGTCCTCGCGCTTCCTGAAGCCGGTCTATGTCGGCGACACGCTCTACCCGATGCTCGAGATCAGCGAGCTGAAGCCCGGCCGGACGACGGGGGTTGCGACCCTGAAGCTCACCATCCACAACCAGAAGGGTGAACTGGTGTGCGACGGCGAGCACAAGTACCTTGTGAAGAAGCGGCCGCAGTAGCGGCGGCGGGAGGGATCATGATCGGCGTCATCGCTAAGCTCACCATCAAGCCCGGCACCAACACCGATTTCGAGGCGACGATGAAGGCGCTGCAGGCCAAGGTCCACGCCGACGAGCCCGGCAACAAGCTCTATGCGCTGCACAAGACGGGCGACGTTAATGTCTATGTCATGCTGGAGCGTTACGAGGACCAGAAGGCGCTGGAGGCCCATCGGGCCGCGCCGCATTTCAAGGAGCTCGGCCGCAAGCTCGGCGACTATCTCGCCGGCCGTCCCGATGTCCAGGTGATGGAAGAGATCTGAGGCCTCGCATGGACGGATTCGTCCACCGCCATACCAAGCCCGGTACCGCCCCCGGCACGCTCGCCGGGCGTGCGCCCGTGCCCGACGAGGCGCTGGACTTCACCCTGGTCGAGTACACGCCGGAAGACGTCGAGGTGGTGCACGGTGTCGAGGTCGACCAGTGCCGCTTCCATCTCGGCACGCCGGGCCACACCTGGATCGACGTGGCCGGCCGGCCGAGCTCGGAGATGCTGCGCAACCTCGGCATGGCGTTCAACCTGCATCCGCTGGCGCTCGAGGACGTGTTCCACGCCAACCAACGGAGCAAGCTCGACCTCTACGAGGGCCAGGGCTTCATCGTCCTGAACGATCCGTCCTACGAGGAGTGCGAACTGAAGAGCCGCCAGGTCAGCATCTTCTTCGGCGACAACTACGTGATCTCCTTCCACGATCACAAGGCCGACATCTTCAAGCCGGTCCGCGACCGCATCCAGACGGCCGGCTCACGCCTCAGGACCTTCGGGATCGACTACCTCGTCTATGCGCTGATTGACCTCGTCGTCGACCGCAAGTTCCCGCTGATCGAGGCGCTGTCGAGTCATCTCGAGGAGCTGGAGGAGGAGGCGCTCGGCAGCCCGACCAAGGACACGCTGGCCCACATCCACCAGGCGCGGCGCGCCCTGGTCGCCTTCCATCGCATCGAATGGGCCGAGCGCGAGACGGTTCTGGCGGTGATGCGGCCGGACGTGCCCTACATCATGCCGGAGACACGCACCTACCTGCGCGACTGCTTCGACCATGCCGTGGCGGTTCTCGACCTGGTCGAGAGCTACCGCGAAATGAGCAACGGCCTGATGGAAGTCTATCTCATGGACTCGTCCAACCGCATGGCCGAGGTCATGAAGACCATGGCGATCATCACCGTGTTCTTCATGCCGCTCAGCTTCCTCGCGGGAATCTACGGCATGAACTTCGAGACCCAGCTCGGCAACATGCCCGAGCTCGGCTGGAAGTACGGCTACCTGTTCTTCTGGGTCATGGTGGTGCTGATCGTCAGCGGCATCTTCCTCTGGCTGAAGCGCAAGCGCTGGATCTGATGACCTATCGCATCTACGGCTCCGAGCTGTCGCCCTATTCGGTGAAGGTACGTTCCTTTTTTCGGCTGAAGGGCATCGAGCACGACTGGATTCCGCGTTCGCCCGCCGTGCAGGCCGAGTTCCAGAAATACGCAAAGCTGCCGCTGGTGCCGCTCGTCGTGACGCCGGAAGGCGAGGGCGTGCAGGACTCCACGCCGATCCTCGAACGATTCGAGGCCTCCCATCGCGAGCCGTCGGTCGTTCCGGCCGATCGGGCGCTGGCCTTCGTCTCGGCGCTGCTCGAAGAGTACGGTGACGAGTGGGGCAACAAGTGGATGTTCCACTATCGCTGGCGCTACCAGCCCGATGTCTGGTCGACGTCCGAGCGTATCGCGCGCCAGATGATGGGCGAGCAGGGCACACTCGCGGTGGCGCAGGCGCGTGCCGCCATCGCCGAGCGCATGATGGGCAGGCTGGGTTTCGTCGGTTCCAGCGACACGACCCAGCCGCTGATCGAGGCCTCGTTCGGGAAGGCGCTCGGGCTGATCGAAGCGCATCTCGCGACACGGCCGTACATGCTGGGCGGGCGGCCGGCGATGGCTGATTTCGGCCTGTGGGCACAGCTCTACGAGGCCGCCACCGATCCGACACCCGGCGCCATCATGCGCGCCTCGGCGCCCAGGGTGATGGGCTGGGTGCAGCGCATGCTGTCGCCGAAGGTGGAGGGCGAGTTCGAGACACTGGCTGCACTGACGCCGACCCTGATACCGCTGCTGAAGGACGAGGTCGCGGGGCTCTTCCTGCCGTGGTCGCAGGCGAATGCCGAGGCGATCCAGCGCGGCGACAAGATCTTCTCGATGACGCTCGGCGGCCTGCAATGGACGCAGGAGCCGCAGAAGTATCACGCCCGCTCGCTCGGCGAGATCCGCCGCAAGCATGCCGCGGCCAAAGGCGCGCCCGGGCTGGAGCCGCTGCTCGAAAAGGCAGGCTGCCTGCGCTGGCTAGCGTAGGCTCGTCGCGATCAGCGTGATGCCGGAGAGGGTGAGCAGCGCCAGGATGACGCGCCGGAACTGCGCGTCGTCCAGGCGGCCGTAGAAGGCGAGCCCGATGCGGGCGCCGACCAGCGTCGTCGGCACGGCGATCGCCGCCCAGATCAGAAAGGTGCGGTCGAGGAAGCCGGCGATGCCTGCCGAAACGACAGCGAGAAACAGCACGCTCATGTTGAAGGGCTGGTTGACGCCGCGCTGCTCGTCCTTGCCGTAGCCGCGGAGCTGCGCCCAGATCGCAGGCGCGGGACCGCTGAGGCTCGCCATGCCGCCCAGCACGCCGCCGACCAGCCCCACCGCGGCGTCCGCCACGCGGCCGCCGCCGGTGACGATGGGCGGCCGGCGGACGAAGGCCATCCAGGCGCTGTAGGCGATCAGGAAAACTCCGACGCCGGCTTTCAGCGGATCGGGCCGCAGGTGATCGAGCAGCAGGGTGCCGAGCGGCACGCCGACGATGCCGGCCGTCAGCATCGGCCAGAGCCTGGTCCAGCGTACGCCGCTCCAGATGCGCGGCAGCGACTGGATATGCCCAGCGACGCCGCAGAGCGCGGTGAGGGGCGCGGCCGTGACCGGCGACATGGCCTGCAGCCAGAAGCCCAGCGCCACCAGCGCGTAGCCGGTGCCGCTCAGTCCGTTGACGAATCCCGCGGCCAGCGCGCCGGCGACAACCAGTGCGATGTCGCCGGCCGGTGGCAGCAGATCCACGCCCGTTAGGCCCCGGCGCTGAACGCCTGGATGCCGGTCATGGCGCGGCCGAGGATCAGTGCGTGCACGTCGTGCGTGCCTTCGTAGGTGTTGACCGCCTCGAGGTTCATGACGTGGCGGATCACGTGGTACTCGTCCGAGACGCCGTTGCCGCCGTGCATGTCGCGGGCGACGCGGGCGATGTCGAGCGCCTTGCCGC
>CAYRBQ010000249.1:0-6083 GCA_964422305.1 uncultured Reyranella sp.
GCGGTCGATCTGTAGGCGGTGCTGATTCTGGTCCAGTCCAATTCCGACGCACCGCTGGCTTATGGCCTCTACGTGCTGATGCAGACCCCGGCCGGGCGGGGTGCCGGCGCGGCACTGGGCGTGATCGCCGTCATCATCGTGGCGATCTGCATGTGGCTGTCGCAGCTCGCCGCCGACCGCTCGCAACGGGCGCGGGGGCTCGATATATGAACGACATGACCAAGCCCCGGCCCGTGAGCATCGAGATCTCAGGCGTCAACCTGTCCTACGGCACGACCCACGTGCTGAAGGACGTGGCGCTTTCGATCCGGCCCGGCGAGCTCTTCGCCTTTCTGGGTCCGTCGGGCTGCGGCAAGACCACCCTCCTGCGGCTGATCGCGGGCTTCGCACAGGCCCAGACCGGCACGGTGCTGCTCGACGGAAAGGACGTGGCGCCGCTGCCGCCGTGGAAGCGCGATGTCGGCATGGTGTTCCAGAGCTACGCCCTGTGGCCGCACATGACGGTCGCCCGCAACGTCGCCTTCGGCCTCGAGGAACGCCGCCTGCCGCGCGCGGAGATCGATCGTCGCGTGGCGCAGGCGCTCGACCTCGTGGGTCTTTCGGCTTTCGCCGGACGCCGGCCGGCCCAGCTTTCCGGCGGCCAGCAGCAGCGCGTGGCGCTGGCCCGTACCATCGCCATCGAGCCCAAGGTCCTGCTGCTCGACGAGCCGCTCAGCAACCTCGACGCCAAGATGCGGGTCGGCGTACGACGCGAGCTGCGTTCCCTGCAGCAGCGGCTCGGCCTCACGACGATCTTCGTCACGCACGACCAGGAAGAAGCCAACACGATCTGCGATCGCATCGCCGTCATGGATGCCGGCACCGTCCAGCAGGTCGGCACACCGATGGAACTCTACGAGAAGCCGGCCAATCTTTTCGTCGCGGGGTTCCTCGGCTCGGCCAACATCCTCGACGGCAGCGCCGGCGTGGCGGTGCCGGCCGGCAAGCGGCTGGTCTTCCGGCCGCAGCACGCCAGCCTCGCGGCGGCCGAGGGCGCGCCGCTGCGCGGCCTCGTCACCAACCGGGAGTTCCTGGGCGCGACCGTACGCTACGCCGTGCAGGTGGGCGGCAGCGAGATCCTGGTCGATGCACCCTTCCAGTCCGGCGGCGAGCTGCGCGGCGTCGGCGACCTGGTGGGCATCGCCCTGCCGCCCGAGCGCATGCTGTTCCTTCCGGCATGAGCGGCTGGAAGGCCTGGCGGGACGTCCCCGCGGCGGAACGGCCGGCCCGCGAGCAGGCGCTCGAGCCTCTGGCCGAGCTGGGCTTCGTCGTCACCAGCCACGAGCTGTCGCGCGACGGCCCGTGGCGCATCGAGATCTTCGGCGAGGGCGATAAGGCCGACGTCGCCGCCGCGATCGACGATGCCTGGCGCTGGGAGCAGCTACCCGACACCGACTGGGTGGCCGAGAACCAGCGATCGTTCCGGCCGTTCCAGGTCGGACCCTTTTGGGTGCACCCCTCTCACGTCGACAAGGGTATGCCGAGCGGGCTCCTTCCGCTCCGCATCGACGCCGGCCTCGCCTTCGGCACCGGCACGCACGCCACGACCCGCGGTTGCCTCGAGATGCTGTCGACGCTCGATCCGGCGACGACGACGAACGCCGTCGATGTCGGCTGCGGCAGCGGCATCCTGGCGATCGCCATGGCCAAGCTGTGGAAGCGGCGCGTGCTCGGCGGCGACAACGATCCCGAGGCGGTCGAGGTGGCGCGCGAGAATGCCGGCCTCAACGGCGTGCCGGAGCTTTGCTCCTTCACCGTGTCGGCCGGCCTGCAGGCCGTCGAGCTGGCGCGCAAGGCGCCTTACGATCTCATCGTCGCGAACATCCTCGCCGGCCCGCTCGTCGAGCTGTCCGACTCGTTCGCCGCCGCCGTGAAGTCCGGCGGCCGCGTGCTGCTGAGCGGCCTCCTGGTCGAACAGGCCGCGCACATCGTTGCCGAGTACGGGCGGCGTGGCTTCGATTTCGAACGTCGTGTCGACCTCGAGACCGGCGGCGCCTGGTGGCGCAGCCTCGTGCTGCGGCGACGATAGTCCCGAAAAGCGAAAGGGCCGGCTTTCGCCGGCCCTCCACGCTTACGCTACGCTACAGGCGGTTACGCTGCGCGGCGCAAATTCTGGTTCGCCGCGGTGACGTGGCCGGTGAAGCCGTCGATCTGCGGAGCGACGCCCTCGGCAGCCTCGCGGACGGCGAAGGCGATGTCGGCGCGGCAGAGGCCGAGGTCGGCCAGCTCGCGGTCGGTCATGCGATAGAGCTGGGCCTCGGCGGCGCGCAGCTTCAGGTCGGCCTTGAAGCCCGCGACCAGTCGGCCGTACAGACGGCCGGCCCACAGCAGGGCGTCACCGAGCGCGTTCGCGACCATCTCGGCACGCGCATAGCGGGCGCGCAGCTCGATCAGGCGACGGTCGTCGAACGTGAAGCCGATCTTGGCAATGTCGTTTCCCCCCGCCGGCGCAGTTTCGCTGGTCAGATCTTCAAAAGTCCGAATCGGCTGGGTCATCATGATAGTCTCCTTAATTGTGCGACGCGGTAAGCGATGCTGCGTTGCACCCAGCAAATATAGAGCCTTGAGTTACAACAATAAGTGCGGACCTTGAAGGTTCGGTATGCAACAAACGCATGTCGCACTATATTTTAGCATTTCGCGCATGCGGGAGAACAAAAATTGCTCAGTTTGCCTGTAGTGACCACGCCGCGTAGGGTCCCGCGCACGCCATGAGTACTGCTGCCGATAACGTCCTCGCCCTTCTCCGCAAGCGTGGCCGCTCCCCCGAGCCTGCCGCCCTCGATTCCCTGATGCGCGGCGTTGCCGCTGCGCCCGAGGGCCTGTCGGGCCCCGAATGGGTCGAGCTGGTCGACCCCTCCGCTGACGCTGAATTGACCACCGCCCTGTCTGCGTGGCGGGCAGAGCTGGCGGCGGCCGACGACGGGCTGGAGGCGTCGCCCGCGCCGGCGTCGCGCCTGGCCGACCTGCGGGCGGAGCTGAGGCGCCGCGGCCTCGACGGCTTCATCGTGCCGCGCGCCGACGAACATCAGGGCGAGTACGTCCCGCGGCGCTCGCAGCGACTGGGCTGGCTGACCGGCTTCAGCGGCTCGGCGGGCCTCGCCATCGTGCTCGCCGACCGGGCGGCGATCTTCGTCGACGGCCGCTACACGCTCGCCGTGCGCGCCCAGGTCGACACCGAGGCATTCGTGCCGCACCAGTATCCCGAGGTGCAGCCGGAGCAGTGGGCCGCCGAGAACCTGCCCAAGGGCGGCAGGCTGGGCTTCGATCCGTGGCTGCAGACGGCCGACGGCTACGAGCGTTTCGTCCGCGCCTGCCAGCGCGTCGGCGCGAGCTTCGTGCCGGTCGACACCAATCCCGTCGACTCAGTCTGGCGCGACCGTCCACCGGCCCCGCTGGCGCCGGTGCTGCCGCACCCCGTGGAATTCGCCGGCGAAAGCAGCGAGGACAAGCGCGCACGCATCGCCGCCGCCCTCGCCGCCAAGGGCGCCGACGTCGCACTCATCACTGCCCCCGATTCGATCGCCTGGCTGCTCAACGTGCGCGGTGGCGACGTTCCCCGCACCCCTTTCGCGCTGGGCTTCGCGCTGATCCATGCCGACGGCCATGTCGATCTCTACATGGACCGGCGCAAGATGCCGGACCGCACGCTCGCCTGGCTGGGCAACGCCGTTACGCTGGCGCCGCCCGACGAACTCGGCGCCGCGCTCGACATGCTGGGCAAGGCCGGCAAGCGCGTCCTGGTCGAAACGGCGACCGTGCCCTACTGGGCGACCACCCGCCTGCAGGCCGCCGGCGTCACCCTGGTCCGCGACGCCGATCCGATCGCGCTGCCGAAGGCCTGCAAGAACGCCGTCGAGCTCGAAGGCGTGCGCGCCGCCCATCGCCGCGACGGCGCGGCCGTCAGCCGCTTCCTGGGATGGCTGGGTACCGCTTCCAGATCCGGCAAGCTGCGCGAGATCGAGGTTTCCGACCGCCTGCAGGCGCTCCGCGAGCAGACCGGCAAGCTGCGCGACCTCAGCTTCGACACGATCTCGGGCGCCGGCGCCAACGGCGCCATCGTGCACTACCGCGCCTCCGGCGCGACGGAGCGCACGCTCGAACCCGGCAGCCTCTATCTCGTCGACTCGGGCGGCCAGTATCGCGACGGCACGACCGACATCACGCGCACGGTGGCGGTCGGCACGCCGTCGCCGGAGATGCGCGACCGCTTCACCCGCGTCTTGAAGGGCCATATCGCGCTGGCCATGGCGCGTTTCCCCGAGGGCACGACCGGCTCGCAGCTCGACGCTCTGGCGCGCTACGCCCTCTGGCAGGCCGGTCTCGACTACGATCACGGCACCGGCCACGGCGTCGGCGCCTATCTCTCGGTGCACGAGGGACCGCACCGCATCTCCAAGATGCCCAACAGCGTCGCCCTGCAGCCCGGCATGATCGTCAGCAACGAGCCCGGCTACTACAAGACGGGCGCCTACGGCATCCGCATCGAAAACCTGGTGGCGGTGAAGGCCGCCGAGATCCCCGGCGCCGACCGGCGTTACCTCGAGTTCGAGACCCTGACGCTCGCCCCCATCGACCTCGCCTGCGTAGAGCCCGGCCTGCTGACCGAGGCCGAGAAGACCTGGCTGAACGACTACCACCGGCGCGTGCGCGAGACCGTGGGTCCGAACGTCGACGAGACGACGCGCGCCTGGCTCGCCGACGCGACGCGGCCGATCTGACGATTTTCGGCACACCTCCTTGTGCCATCGGCTGTCCACCGGCCTGTGCCACGAATCGGCGTCAAGTCGTTGATGGCAAGAGCAATTCCGATTTCGATGGGCTGTGCCGCCGGCGGCACCTCTTCTCCGGAATGCGTGTCCGGCGATCGCCCACGAAAAACGCCCGCCGGATCTCTCCGCGGGCGTCTCCCATCATAGGGATTTTCTTACCACAAACCTGCTGAACCGGCAACTTGCAGGCACTGCTGGCATCTGTGGCGCGCGCTTCAGTCGCCGGCGAGCTTGGCCCACTCCTCCTCGGTCATCGTCTGGATGCCGAGTTCGGCGGCCTTGCGCGCCTTGGAGCCGGCATTCTCGCCGACCACCACGAGGCTGGTCTTCTTGGAGACCGAGTCCGTCACCTTCGCTCCGAGCTCCTCGGCGCGCGCCTTGGCGGCGTCGCGGGTCATCGACGACAGCTCGCCGGTGAACACCACGATCTTGTCCTTGAGCTTGGCATCGGCCGCGACGACGCGGCGCTCGACCCGCTGCACGGTGAGCTGCTTCAGCAGGTCCCTGATGATCTCGACCGTGTGACCCTCGGTGAAGAAGGCGCACATCGCGTCGGCCGTGGTGACGCCGATCTGCTCGATGTTGCAGAGCCTGCCGTAGCTCGGCCCGACCTCGACCGCGGCCTTCTCCTTCTTGACGGGCTGGTCGTGCTTCTTGCGCTCCCTGGCGGCGGCAAGCATCTCGGCCAGCCAGCCATCGGCGTCGCCATATTCCTGCGCCAGGATCTTGGCGGTCGCCTCACCGATCAACGGAATGCCGATCGCGTTGATGAAGCGGTCGAGCGAGATGGTGCGGCGCGCCTCGATCGCGGCGATCAGGTTGCGCACGGAGGTGTCGCCCCAGCCCTCGCGCTTCCTGATCTCGGCTTCCCTGTCCTTCAGCCGGAAGATATCGGCCGGCGTCCTGAGCAGGCCGTCCTCGAAGAAATTCTCGATGTGGGTGCCGCCCAGGCCCTCGATGTCGAAGCAGTTGCGCGACACGAAGTAGCGCAGCCGCTCGACCCGCTGGAACGGGCACTCCAGACCGCCGGAGCAGCGGCGCACCACGCCACCCTCTTCGGCCTTCACCTCGGTCTTGAGCGGACAGGGGCAGCGGCTGGGGAAATGATACTTCTTCGCGTTCCTCGGGCGTTCCTCGGGCACAAAGCCCAGCACCTGCGGGATCACGTCACCGGCACGCTGGATCGTGACCAAGTCGCCGACGCGCACGTCGTGTCGCTCGTTCTCGTGGGCTTTGTGCTGGGTGGCCCGTGCCACCACGACGCCGCCGACA
>CAYRBQ010000250.1:0-6075 GCA_964422305.1 uncultured Reyranella sp.
GGTATAGATGATGTTGTAGAGCAGCGGGGCGATCGAGACCTCGCCACGCACCAGCGCGTCGGAGAGCGGCGCACCCGACGGGTAGAGCGCGATGCCGAGCTCGGCCTGCTTCTTCCAGTAGTCTTCGCCCAGCACCTGCCGCTCGAACATGATGCGGGTCCAGGTCGTGCCGCCCGAAGGCCCCACCACCTGGCCGATCTGCTTGCCCTTGTACTCGGGCTTGAGCAGGTCCATCCAGGTCTTCGGTGCGTTCTTGACGAGCTGCGTATTGTAGGCGATCGACCAGCCCAGCGTCGCGCCGGGCCACAGCTTCGGCGAGACCAGGGCGTCCGGCCGGTAGTCGGCGGCGTTCGGCGGGGCGTAGTCCTGGAAGAGGTCGGCGATCTCGAGCATGAGACCGCGATCGGAATGGTTGACCACGTCGGCCGCGAGCTTGCCGGCCGCCGCCTCGGTCTTGATGCGCGTGATGAGCTGACCACCCGGGGCCCGCACCATCGCGACCTTGATCTTGGGGAAGCGCTTGTTGAACTCCTTGATCACTTCCTGCTGCGTCTCGGCGAAGTCGGCTGTGTAGAAGGTGAGCGAGCCCTCCTTCTCGGCGGCCGCGATCAGCTCCTTGGAGCCGAACGGATCCTGCTGGGACTGCGCCGGCAGCGAGAGTCCGGCTGCGGCGGTACCGGCGATGCCGGCGAGTACTGTTCTGCGCTTCATGATGGTTTCCTCCTGTTTCTGATCGTCATCCGGCGCGTGCGGTGCCCTCGGCAGCGCCGCGCGAAAGCCAGGTGGTGAGGCCCAGCAGCACTGCGAGGATCACCGTCTGGACAAGGCTGAAGGCGGCCGTCTTGCCGACGTTTCCGCCTTCGTAATAGTCGAGCAGCAGCACGGCCATCACAGTCGTGTCGCTGGTGTAGAGGAAGAGCGACGATCCGAGTTCTCGGACGGCGAGCACGAACAGCAAGGTCATTGACGCGACGATGCCGGGCCGCGCGAGCGGGAGCATCACCGTCCAGATTGTGCCTAGCAGGCCGCGCCCGCAGACCCAGGCTGCTTCCTCGAGTTCCTTGTGGATCTGCAGGAAGGATGTCGAGAGCGCCTTGACCGTGTCGGGGATGAAACGGGCGACGAAGGCCAGCGCCAGGATCCAGATGGTGCCGTAGAGGCCGCCCGGCAGGCCGATCCAGGCCCACAGGTAGGCGACGCCCACCACCAGGCCGGGAATCGCCACCGGGATCGTGGAGAGCAGGTCGATCGAGCGGCGGCCTGCGACCTGCGTGCGGTTGACGGTATAGCCGATCGCGAAGGCCAGCGCGCCGCCGACCACGGCCGTGATCACGCCCACCTTCATGGTGTTCCAGATCGAGATCATGGTCAGAGGGTTGTCGAACACCGAATTGAAGTGCACCCAGCTATACGCCTTCATGTCGAACAGGGCGCTGAAGTCCTTGAAGAACAGGAAGCGGCGGAAACCCGCGATTACCAGTGCGATGGTGGGGAGCACCACTACGATGAACAAGTAGACGAGCGCGAGGCTGAAGGTGAACCAGCGCCACGGCCCGAGGTTGAGCGAGCGCGGGCGAAAGGCCTTGCCGGCGACCGTGGCGAAGCTCTTGCCCGAGAGGACTTTCTGCTGCGCCCAGACGAGGATCGCCGTGACGAACATCAGCAGGATCGCGACGGCGGCCGCCGTGTTGTAGAGTGGCGGCGCCCAGGCCGTGAGCTTGAAGATGTAGGTCGTGAGCACGCTGATGTTGGCCGGCGCACCAAGCGCGGCCGGCACGCCGTAGATGCCGAGCATCACCACGAACGAGAGCAGCGAGCCCGCCAGGATCGCCGGGGCGATCAGCGGGAAGGTGACGGTGAACAGCGTGGTGAAGGCGCTGGCGCCGGACACTTCGGACGCCTCCTCGAGGCTGGGATCCATGTTCCGGAGCGCCGAAGCCGTGAACATGTAGACGTAGGGCGCGTAGTAGAAGCCGAAGACCAGGATCAGGCCCGACATCGAGTAGAAGTCGAAGCGGAAATCGACACCGACCCACTTCAGCACGGTGTTGAGCAAGCCGGTCTTCGGTGAGCCCAGGATGCTCCACGCGACGCCCGCGACCAGCGGCGGCACGAAGAGCGGGATCATGCTGGCGCCGGCGATGAAGCCCTTGAACGGCGTGTTGGTGCGGACGACGATCCACGAGAAGGCGAGCCCGATGACCACCGCCAGGATCGTGCCGCCGCCGCAGGCGACAAGAGCGTTGAAGAAGGCGAGATGGACGTTCTCGTTGCCGAGGACGGCGACGAAATGCGCCAGCGACGGATTGAACTTTCCGAACCCGTCGATCACCGGGTTCGAATCGCTGATCGCGCCGAAGAACAGCATCAGCAGCGGGTAGATGACCAGGAAGGCCAGCAGGATGAGCAGTGCACCGACCCAGAGCGGTGCTCCGAGCCGCCGGGTGGGGTCCAGGGCCTCGCCCGTGGCAGGCAATACAGCACTCGTTGCCGTCAACGCTTCGCTTCCCTTCCCATGCGTCCGCGGCGTTGCCGGCGGCTTCTTCATTCGATGTGCGACCGTAGCCCATCGCGAATTCCGACGCTACGCTTTGCTGATGAAACTTAAGTCGCATGACCGATACGACTATGTGCCGCTGCGCGGACGCCCGGACTATTCCTGGCCCAGCAATCGCAGGCTGGCCGTTTATTTCGCACTGAACCTCGAGCACTTCTCCTTCGGCGAGGGACTCGGTGCGGAACTGGCACCCGGCGGGCCGCAGCCCGACATTCTCAACTACGCCTGGCGCGACTATGGCAACCGTGTCGGCGCCTGGTACATGCTCGATGCCTTCGACGAGATGAAACTGCCGTTGGCGGCCCTCGTGAACAGTTCCATGTATGACTACGCGCCGCAGCTCGTGGCCGCCTGCCGGGCGCGGGGTGACGAGATCGTGGGGCACGGCCGGACCAACGCCGAGCGCCAGGGCGTGCTCGACGAGGCCACGGAAAGGAGCCTGATCGAGGAGGCGACGGCTCGCATCGCGGAGGTAGAGGGCAGCCGGCCGGAAGGCTGGCTGGGGCCCTGGATCTCGCAGAGCCATGCCACCCCCGATCTCCTGGCCGAGACGGGCTACACCTACCTCCTGGACTGGTGCATGGACGATCAGCCGGTTTGGTTCCGCTGCCGCGGCGGTCGGCGAATTCTCTCGGTTCCCTATCCGCAGGAAGCTAACGACATCCCGTCGGTGGTCGGCCGCAAGGATGGCGCGGCGCAGTTCGCCGACATCGTCATCGACCAGTTCGACGAGATGATGGAACTCTCCAGGACGCGGCCGCTCGTCATGGGCGTGGCGCTGCATGCCTATATCGTCGGCCAGCCGCACCGCCTGAGACACCTCAAGCGCGTGCTTCGCCATCTCGCCGCTCATCGGGATGTGGTGTGGATCACCACGCCTGGCGCGATCGCGCGGCATTGCGTTTCGCTTCCGGCAGGAATCGTGCCGTAGCATCGCGAGCCGCTCACATCATCTCGTCTGGACAACGTGGCTCACGGCTTCGCATACTGACTGAGGGGAGCTTTCGGGAGGATTCGCATGTTCAAGCGCATTGTCGCGGCCACGCTGGCTGTCGCGCTGCCGTTCGCGGCGTCGGCTCAGGACAAGGTCCTGAAGGCGGTGATGCACGCCGACGTCCGCGTCATCGATCCGATCTGGACGACCCAGACGATCGCCAACATCCACGGCATGCTGGTCTACGACACGCTGTTCGGCAACGACGCGCAGATGAAGCCGCAGCCGCAGATGGTCGGCAAGTACGAGATCAGCCCGGACAAGCTCACCTACACCTTCACCCTGCGCGACGGGCTGAAGTTCGGCGACGGCTCGCCGGTCACCACCAAGGACGTCATCGCCTCGCTGCAGCGCTGGGGCAAGAAGGATGGCGTCGGCATGCGGCTGATGTCCTACGTCACGAAGCTCGAGGCGGTCGACGACAAGACCTTCCGCATGGTGCTCAAGGAGCCCTACGGCATGGTCCTGGAGTCGCTCGGCAAGACGAATTCCTCCGTCGCAGTGATCATGCGCGAGCAGGAGGCCAGCACCGATCCGCAGACCCAGGTGAAGGAAGCGATCGGTTCCGGCCCGTTCAACTTCGCCAAGGACCAGTGGGTGCCGGGCAGTAAGGCCGTCTACGTCAAGAACCCGCACTACGTGCCGCGCCCGGGCAACGAGCCCGCTTCGTCGTTCGCCGGCACCAAGTACGCCGGTGTCGACCGCATCGAGCTCGTCTGGATCTCGGACTCGCAGACCGCAATGTCGGCGCTGATCAACGGCGAGATCGACTTCTTCGAGGCCCCCAGCATCGACTTCCTGCCGATGCTCGAGAAGGCGCGGGGCGTCAAGCTGATGAAGACGGGCAATCTCGACAGCACCGTCGGCATGATCCGCCTGAACCATCTCCACCCGCCCTTCAACAACCCGAAGGCGCGGCAGGCGATGTACCATCTGATCAACCAGGAGGATTTCCTGCGGGCGATCGTCGGTGACCCGAACTATTACCGGGTCTGCCACGGCATCCTGACCTGCGGCTCGCCGCTCGCCAACGACGGCGGCAGCGCGATGCTGAAGGACTACAATCCGAAGAAGGCGCTGCAGCTCCTGAAGGAGGCCGGCTACAACGGCGAGCCGATCACCGTGCTGCAGGCGACCGATCACAACACCATCACCCCGGCCACGCAGGTTCTCGTTCAGGCGATGCGCGAGGCCGGCATCAACGTCGACGCCCAGTCGATGGACTGGGGCACGGTCGTCACGCGCCGCGCCAAGAAGGATCCGCCGGCCCAGGGCGGCTGGAACATCTTCGTGACGACGACCGGCGGCGTCGGTTCGTCCAATCCGGTGCTGCACACCTGGATCGGCGCGGCCTGCGACAAGGGCCTGTTCGGCTGGCCGTGCGACGCCAAGATCGAGGAGCTGCGCAACGCCTACGCCTTCGCCCAGACCGACGCCGACAAGAAGAGGATCGCCACCGAGCTGCAGACCCGCGCGATCGAGCAGGTGGTCTACGTTCCGTTCGGCCAGTGGACGGTGCCGCTCGCCTACCGTGCCGACCGCATCGAGGGGATCGTCCCCAACACCGGCCTCGCGGTGCTGTGGAATATCAAGAAGAAGTAGATGTCTGATCCGAACCAGGGCGTCGCGCCAGCCGCATGACCGCGTACATCGTGCGCCGCCTTTTCGCCACCCTGCCGGTGATGGCGGTGGTGGCGATATTCGTCTTCTTCCTGATCCGCTTCGCGCCGGGCGATCCCGCCGCCATCATCGCCGGCGAGGACGCCACGGCCGAGGCGATCGCCCAGGTCCGGGCCAAGCTCGGTCTCGACCGGCCGGTGTTCGAGCAGTTCGCGATCTGGACGCTGCAGCTCCTGCAAGGCGATTTCGGCATCTCCATCTTCTCCAACCTGCCGGTGACGCGCCTGATCGCCCAGCGTCTCGAGCCTACGGTGGCGCTGACGCTGTCGACCCTGTTCGTGGCCGTTGCATTGGCGATTCCGATCGGCGTGCTGGCCGCCTGGAAGGCGCGCAAGCTCGTCGACCGCGCGGTCATGGCCTTCGCGGTGCTGGGCTTCGCCATGCCGGTCTTCGTGCTGGCCTACATCCTGATCTATTTCTTCGCCGTGCAATGGAAGCTGCTGCCGGTGCAGGGCTACCGGCCGATCAGCGAAGGTTTCTGGCCGTTCGTCGGATGCCTGGTCCTGCCGTCGGTGGCGCTCGGCATCACCTACATGGCGCTGATCGCCCGCATCACCCGGGCCTCCATGCTCGAGGTGCTGGCGCAGGACTATATCCGCACTGCCAATTCCAAGGGCCTGGCGACCGACCGCGTGCTGCTGCTGCATGCGCTGAAGAATGCCGCCGTGCCGATCGTCACGGTGATCGGCATCGGCATCGCCCTGCTGATCTCAGGTGTCGTCATCACCGAGACCGTGTTCAACATCCCCGGCCTCGGCCGCCTCACGGTCGACGCCGTGCTGAAGCGCGACTATCCCGTGGTGCAGGGGCTGATCCTGGTGTTCGCCGGCGCCAAGGTGCTGGT
>CAYRBQ010000251.1:0-3784 GCA_964422305.1 uncultured Reyranella sp.
GCCGGTCAGCGACTTGCCGGCGCCCGACTCGCCCACCACGCCCAGCGTCTCGCCCGGCGCGATGTCGAACGACACGTCGTCGACCGCCAGCAGGGTGCCGCGCCGCGTCGGGAACTCGACCCTGAGGTTCCTGACCTCGAGCAGCGGCGGGTTGTTGGATGAGGCAGCCATCTGTCTCCGCTTCTAGCGCAGCTTGGGATTGAGGGCATCGCGCAGCCAATCCCCCAGCAGGTTCACGGCCAGCACCAGCACGGCAAGCGTGATGCCGGGGAACACGGTGATCCACCAGTCGCCCGACTGCAGCACCTCGTTGCCGAGCCGGATCAGCGTGCCGAGCGACGGCTCGGTCGACGGCAGCCCGACGCCCAGGAACGACAGTGTCGCCTCGGTGATGATGGCGAGGCCGAGGTTGATCGTGGCGATCACCAGCACCGGCCCGGTGACGTTCGGCAGAACGTGGCGCACCATGATCAGCACCGGCGAGAGGCCGATCACGCGGGCGGCCTGCACGTATTCCTTGTTCTTCTCGACCATGACCGAGCCGCGCACGGTGCGGGCATACTGCACCCAGAAGCTGAGGCCGATCGCGCCGACGATGACGAACAGCGCGATCTCGTCGTGGCGCTTCACCGAGATGACGGTGCGCACGATACCGTCGATCAGCAGCGCCACCAGGATCGCCGGGAAGGTGAGCTGGACGTCGGCGATCCGCATGATGACGGCATCGATCGTGCCGCCGAAATAGCCGCTGACCAGGCCTAAGGTGATGCCGATCAGCATCGCCACCACGACCGAGGCGAAGCCCACCACCAGCGACAGCCGCGTGCCGTACATGATCGACGACAGGATGTCCCTGCCCTGGTCGTCGGTGCCGAGCGGGAAGGTCCAGTCGCCGTCGGACGAGATCAGGACGGGTGGCTTCAGGCCGTCGCTGAGGCTGAGCGTCGCCGGATCGAACGGCGTGTGCGGCGCAAGGATCGGCGACAGGAACGCCACGGCGATGATCAGGAAAGTGACGATCGTCGCCCCCACCGTCATCGGTGAGGACTTGAAGCTCCACCAGATGTCGCTGTCGGTGAAGCGATGCAGCCATCCGGCCTGCGAGGTCGACGCCGCCATGTCAGTGCCCGCCCGCGCGCGCCAAGCCGCCACCTCGCAGGCGCGGGTCGACGGCGAAGTAGAGGAGATCGACCGTGAGGTTGATCAGGACGAACAGCAGGCCGATCAGCAGCAGGTAGGCGGCCATCACCGGGATGTCGGAGAACTGCACCGACTGGATGAAGAGCTGGCCGACACCCGGCCAGGCGAACACGGTCTCGGTGACGATGGCGAAGGCGATCAGCGCGCCGAGCTGCAGGCCCGTCACGGTGATGACCGGCACCAGCGTGTTCTTCAGCGCATGGCCGAAATTGATCGCCCGGTTGGTGAGGCCGCGGGCGCGCGCGAACTTGATGTAGTCGGTGCGCATCACCTCGAGCATCTCCGAACGCACCAGCCGCATCAGGAGCGTGAGCTGGAACAGGCCGAGCGTGATCGAGGGCAGGATCAGCGCCTGCAGGCCCTTCACGGTCAGGAAGTTGGTCGTCCACCAGCCGATCTGAACGGTCTGGCCGCGGCCGAACGACGGCAGCCAGTGGAGCGTCACGGCGAAGATCAGGATCAGCAGGATGCCGATCAGGAAGGTGGGCAGCGAGATGCCGATCAGCGAGATCGCCTGCAGCAGCCGGCTGGACCAGTGCTTCGGATAGAGTCCCGTGTAGACGCCCATCGGCACGCCGACGAACAGGGCGAACAGGGCGGCACAGAAGGACAGCTCGAGCGTCGCCGGCACGCGCTCCAGGATCATGCGCCCGACCGGCTCGGAGGTGCGGTAGGAGAGACCGAAGTTGCCGCGCGCGGCATTGGCGATGAACTTGGCGAACTGGATCGGTGCGGGATCGTTCAGGCCGAGCTTCTGCCGAAGCTCCTCGCGCTGCTCCATGGTCGTGTCCTGCCCCACCATGGCGTTGATCGGGTCGCCGACGTAGCGGAACAGGGAAAAGGCCACCAATCCGACCGCCAGCAGCACGGCGATCGATTGCAGGATTCGTCTCAGGATGAAGGCAAGCATCTGTCGGTTTTGGGCCTGTCGGGAGGCCTAGCAGGAAAGACGCCAGAACGGAACCGGCCCCGGTTGCAGGTCCTGCAGCCGGGGCCGGGTGCGTTCGGGTCGCTACTTCACGTTGACGAAGCGGAGCGGGAAGGAATTGTCCGCGAGCTGCACCAGGTCGATGTTCTTTCGCGCCGCCCACACGACCGCCTGCTGATGCAGGGGGATGTAGGCGAAGTCGTCGACATAGAGCTTGGTCGCGTCCTTGATCATGGCATCGCGCTTGGCCTTGTCGGTTTCCTGCTCCATCGCGTCGGCGAGCTTGTCGAGCGCCGGGTTGGAGTAGCCGCCGGCATTGAACTGGCCCTTCTTGGTCGCCCTGTTCGGGGTCTGGATCAGCGCCTCGAAGACGTTGTGCACGTCGTAGGTCTGGGCCGGCGACCAGCCGAGCATGTAGAAGCTCGTCTCGCCCGGCGACAGGTCCGCCTTGCGCAGGATCTTGGCGAAGTAGAGGTTGCGGGTCTGGGCGCGGAGATTCACCTTCACGCCGATCCGGGCCAGCATCGCCACGACGGCCTGGCAGATCTTCTCGTCGTTGACGTAGCGGTCGTTCGGGCAGTCCATGCCGACCTCGAAGCCGTTCGGATAGCCCGCATCGGCGAGCATCTTCTTGGCCTCTTCCGGCTTGAGCAGCGCCGGCCGCTTGTCGAGGTCCTTCATGTAGCCGTTGATGCCCGGCGCCACCATCAGGTTGGTCGGGAACGACTGGCCGCGCATCACGGTGCGCTTGATCGCCTCGACGTCGATCGAGCGGTGGATGGCCTCGCGGACCTTCTTGTCCTTGAACGGGTTCTTGCCCTTGACGTTCGACTCCAGCAGCTCGGGCCGCTCCTGGTCGAAGCCGAGGAACACGACGCGCGTCTCGGGGCCTTCCAGCACCTTGACGTTGGCTTCCTTCTTGAGGCTCTCGGTGTCGGCCGGCGGGACCTCGTAGGTCATGTCGATGTCGCCCGCCTTGAGGGCGGCGACGCGGGTCGCCGGGTTGGCCACCGGGGTGAAGATCACCTCGGTCAGATTATGGACCGGCTTGTCCCACCAGTTGGGATTGTTGACGAGGATCGTCTTCTCGCCGGCCTTGCGCTCCTTGAGCATGAACGGGCCGGTGCCCATCGCATTGCGGGTGGCGAAGTTCTCCTCGTTCTTCGTCATGTCCGCCGAGTTCACGGCGTTGTTCTTCTCCGCCCACGCCTTGGACATCATGCCGATGGCGGCCCATTTGTCGGCCAGCAGCGGGTCGGGATACTTGGTCGTGACCTCGACGCGATTGTCTCCGACCTTCTTGATCTCCTTCACCGACACGAAGTTCGAGCCCATGTTGGAGCCCGGCCCGTTGGCGCGGTTCAGCGAGAAGACGACGTCGTCGGCGGTGAACGGCGTGCCGTCATGGAACTTCACGTTCGGACGGATGTCGAAGAACCAGGTGGTCGGGTCGGACTGGCCCCACTTGGTGGCGAGCGCGGGCTCGAGCTTGAGATCCTTGTCGCGGCGGATCAGCGGGTCGTAGATGTTGGAATTGAACGTCAGCAGGAAGGTCTCCTGCCGCGCGTAGGGATCCATCGAGCTCACGTCGCCCGAGTTGGCCCACTTGAACGTCTTGGCCTCGACGGCCGGCGCGACGGAAAGCGTCGCGCAGGC
>CAYRBQ010000251.1:3884-6059 GCA_964422305.1 uncultured Reyranella sp.
ATCGAGGGCATGGCCGGCCTGTGGTCGGCGGCGCTGGGCTTCAGCAACGAGCGGCTCGCGACCGTGGCCTACGAGCAGATGAAGCAGCTCCCCTTCTATCACGCCTTCAACCACCGCTCCCATGAGCCCGCGATCAACCTCGCGGAGAAGCTCAAGTCGATGGCGCCGGTGCCGATGTCGAAGGTGTTCTTCGCCAACTCCGGCTCCGAGGCCAACGACACCGTCGTGAAGATGGTGTGGTACATGAACAATGCGCTCGACCGGCCGAGGAAGAAGAAGATCGTCGGCCGCATCAAGGGCTATCACGGCATCACCGTGGCGTCGGGCAGCCTCACCGGCCTGCCGACCAACCACCGTTCGTTCGACCTGCCCATCCAGGGCATCGTCCACACGAGCTGCCCGCACTTCTATCGCTTCGGCAAGGACGGCGAGACGGAGGAGCAGTTCGCGACGCGCTGCGCGCAGGAGCTCGAGGAGCTGATCGTCAAGGAAGGCGGCGCCGACGAGGTGGCTGCCATGATCTGCGAGCCGGTGATGGGCGCCGGTGGCGTGATCGTGCCGCCCAAGGGCTACTACGAGAAGATCCAGGCGGTCTGCAAGAAATACGACATGCTGTTCGTCGCCGACGAGGTGATCTGCGGCTTCGGACGCACCGGCAATGTCTGGGGCAGCCAGACCATGGGCATCACGCCGGACATCCTGACCTGCGCCAAGGCGCTGTCGGCGTCGTTCCTGCCGATCTCGGCGGTGATGATCAACGAGAAGGTCTACCAGGCGCTGACCAGCGAGGCCTCCAAGATCGGCACCTGGGGCCACGGCTTCACCTACTCCGGCCACCCGGTCGCCGCCGCCGTCGCGCTCGAGGCTCAGAAGATCTACGACGAGACCGACCTGTTCGGTCACGCCAAGCGCATGGCGCCGATCTTCACCAAGCACGTGCAGTCGTTCGCCAACCATCCGCTGGTCGGCGAGGCGATGAGCATCGGCATGATGGGCGCGATCGAGATCGTCGCGGACAAAAAGACCAAGGCGCCGTTCGAGCTCGGCACGGTCGGCGCCGCCGGCACCAAGGTCTACAACCACGCGGTCGCGCGCGGCCTGTTCATCCGCAACATGGGCGACCGCGTCGCGATCTGCCCGCCGCTGGTCATCAACGAGGCCGAGCTGGCCGACCTGTTCGGCCGCCTGCACCAGGCGTTCGACGCCGCGCAGGCCGAGCTCAAGGCGGAAGGCCATTTCAAGGGCTGACGTGGGGCCGGAGCCGCCGTTCGGCACGGGGCGGCGCATCCGCAATCGCGCGATCTGGGCGGTGGCCTGGTTCACCGCCGCCGTGCCGCCGGCATTCGTCGGTCTCGGCATCGCGACCGGGACCGACGATCCCTCGAATCTCGCCATCCCGCTTGCCGTCCTCTTCTGGATCGCGGGCCTCCTGTGCGCCCTGTGGGCCGGCGTCCCGACACTTCGCCATTGGGACGGTCTGCCGAACGCGACGCGCTGGCTCGGTGCCCTGCCGATGCTCTACGTCTCCCTGTTCCTGTCCATCGCCGTGGTCCTGCCGCTGTTCGCCTGAGCGGTCTCATCGCCCCGACTGCTGGCGCAGGTAGGCGATGATGTCGGCGCGATCCTCGGGCAACGCGACGCGAAAGTTCATGCGCTGCCCGGGGATCACGGCCTGCGGATTGGTCAGCCAGGCGTCGAGGGTCTTCTCCTCCCACACCACGGTCGATCCCTTGACCGCCGTCGAGTAGGCGAAGTTCGGGGCCGATCCGGCCTTGCGGCCATAGACGCCGCGATGGGCCGGCCCGACCCGGTTGGCATCCAGCGAATGGCATCCGCCGCAGCGCGATTCGTAGAGCTCCTGGCCGCGAACGGCGTCGGCCGCATGGGCCACCGACGCCGAGCCGAGCAGGAGAACTGCCGCCCCGGCAGATGCCAGCCTGTGCATCCCTACGCCCCGAAGCTCAGCGCCTTGGCCGGCAGCGGGTCCTTCAGCGCCTGCGACAGCACGGTCCAGTGCATCGCCTCGTCGGCCGCGAGGCGCGCCGAGACCTGGGCCAGCGCCTTGTCGCCGAACGACGGGATGACGCCGATATAGGCGTTGGCCGCGCCCCTCTCGAGACGCTGGGCGAGCCGCAGCACGTCGGTCTGCGTCTTGAGCATCGAGGCGTTCAACGC
>CAYRBQ010000252.1:0-6037 GCA_964422305.1 uncultured Reyranella sp.
GTAGACGCGCCCGAGTTCCTCGGCGCCGGCATGCACATGCACCATCTTCTGCGCCGGCACCGGCACGTCGAACATGGCGTAGCCGCCGGTCGTCGCCTCGCCGAGCCGCGGGCCGATGGCGATGATGAGGTCGCTCTCCTTGATGCGCTTGCCGAGCGGCGGGTTCACGCCGAGGCCGAGATCGCCCACGAAGTTGGGATGGCGGTTGTCGATCAGGTCCTGGTTGCGGAAGGCCGTCGTCACCGGGAGATGGTTGGCCTCGATGAACGCCTTGATGTCGGCGCAGGCCTTGGCGTCCCAGCCGCCACCGCCCAGCACGACCAGCGGCTGCTTCGCCGCGGCGAGCAGCTCGCGGAACGCCGCCATATCCTCCGGCGCTGGCGCGCCGCGCGCCGTCTTGTAGGGACCGGCGTCCGCAACCTCGACCTCGTCGGTCAGCATGTCTTCCGGCAGCGCGATCACCACCGGGCCCGGCCGGCCGTTCATCGCGCGATGGAAAGCCTGGCTCACGATCTCGGGGATGCGGCGGGCGTCCTCGATCTGCGTCACCCACTTGGCGAGCTGGCCGTACATGCGGCGGTAGTCGATCTCCTGGAAGGCCTCGCGCTCGGCCTGCTCGCGGGCGACCTGGCCGACCAGCAGGATCATGGGCGTCGAATCCTGGAAGCCGGTATGCATTCCGACGCTGGCATTGGTGGCGCCCGGCCCCCTGGTGACGAAACAGACGCCGGGCTTGCCGGTCAGCTTGCCGTAGGCCTCGGCCATGTAGGACGCCCCGCCCTCCTGGCGGCAGATCACGTAGCGGATCGAGTTGCGCTGGGCGTAGAGCGCGTCGAGGGCGGCGAGGTAGCTCTCGCCGGGCACGCCGAAGATCGTGTCGGTGCCGTGGATGCGGAGCTGATCGATCAGAACCTGCGCGCCGCTGCGGCGCGGGTGTGTGGTAGCCATATGCGGAGTCTTTCCCTTACTTCGTGGGTGAGAAGGTGGTGGGCACCAATATCTTGTTGTTCATGTGCTTCATGAATTCACGGCTCTTCTGCAAGTAAGCCTGCCAGGCGGGATCGGCGGCCATCGCGGCGCGCCGCTTGGTGCGGTCGGCAAGGTCCTGATAGCCCCAGATGTGAACGATCTCGTTCACGTTGCCCACTTCGGTCGTGTAGTAGCCGACGAGGTTGCCGAGATGCTTGAGCTGCACCGGCAGCCCCTCCTTCTCGTAGAGGGCGAGGAAATCCTTCAGCCGTCCCGGCTGCAGCTCGTAGGTCCGATGGTCGACGATCATTCTCAATCCCTCCCGATTCCGTGGCGATTGTGTGACGTAGCCCGTGCCGCCTCAACCCTGCGGCGCGGGTGGACTCATCCGCTGAATCAGCGCATAAGTGCTGCATTGCGACACTGGCCGACGAGCATCATCACGAGTCTCGGCACACAGTCGCGGAGCGCGATACCGGTCAACGTCTTTCCGTGAGCTTCTTGGTCAACTGTCAAAGGTCTACGAAACGCTTGGACGCTTCGGTCCAGCAAGCGCGCGCCGGACTCCGCTCGATCCTTCCTCTAGCCCAGAGCCTTGAATGAGTCGCAAATTGTTTGTGGGCAACCTGCCCTATTCGGTCACGTCCGAGCGTCTGTCTGAAGCGTTCTCCCAGTTCGGCAACGTCACCTCTTCGAAAGTGATCGTGGATCGCGAGACCGGCCGCAGCCGCGGCTTCGCCTTCCTCGAGATGGAAACCGATGACCAGGGCGCCGCGGCCATGCAGGCCATGAACGGCGCGTTGTTGGATGGCCGTTCGATCGCGGTCCGCGAAGCTGTCGAGCGTCAGCCCGGCGGTGGGGGTGGCGGCGGCTTCGGCGGTGGCGGTCGCGATGGCGGCGGCTTCCGTCCGCGCGGTCCGCGTCCGCCCTACGGCGGCGGCGGTGGTGGTGGTGGCGGCGGCTACGGTGGCGGCGGTGGCGGTGGCTATCGCGGCGGCGGTGGTGGTGGCGGCTATGGCGGCGGTGGCCGCGATGGCGGTGGCGGCGGCTACGGCGCCCGCGATGGCGGTGGCCCGATGCGCGACCGTCGTGCCGACTTCTCCAGCGGCCCGCCGGCGGGTGGCGGCTTCGACGGCGGCGGCGGCGGTGGCGACTTCGGCAAGCCGCCGCGTCGTCACGGCGGCGGCGGCGCGGATCGCCCGCGACGCGACCGGGACTACGAGCCGCGCAAGCGTGGCTTCGACGACGACCAGTAGGAACGAACTGCCCGCAAAGCAGGCACGAACGCCGGAGGTTTTCCCTCCGGCGTTTTTGTTTGTGCGCGCCGGCGCGATGCTATGCTTTGGCCCTTCGACCGGAGGCGGGCATGAGGCGACGGGCGGCGCTTGTAGGCTCCCTGGCGACCCTGGCGGCGACGACGCGGGCCAAGGCGCAAACCCTGGTCGATCTACAGCTCGTGCTGGCCGTCGACGTCTCACGCTCGATCGATGAGGTCGAGGCCGAGCTGCAGCGCCGAGGCTACATCGAAGCGCTGACCAACGACCGCGTCATCGATGCCATCCTCTCCGGCGAGCACCGGCGCATTGCCATCTGCTACACCGAATGGGCCGGATCGCACTATCAGGTCGTCGTGCTCGACTGGACGGTGATCGACAGCCCTTCGGAGGCGCGGCGCTTCGCCGAGAAGCTCTCCGAAGCGCCGCGCCTCTCGCAGAGCTGGACCGCCGTCGGCGCCGCCCTCGCCCATGCCGGCCAGCGTTTCGACAATTCGGGATTCGTCTCCAAGCGCCGCGTCATCGACGTGTCGGGCGACGGACGCACCAATGACGGCCCGCCGGCCGAGATCGTCCGCGACAAGCTGGTGAGCCAGGGCGTAGTGGTGAACGGCCTGCCGGTCATGATGAACCGCACCAACTTCGGCCGCCCGCCCGACCTCACCCTCGACAAGTACTACGAAGAGAACGTCATCGGTGGTCCGGGCTCGTTCATGGTCGTGGCCGACAGTTTCGACCATTTCGGCCGGGCCGTGCGCACCAAGCTGGTGCGCGAGATTTCCGATGCCGACCGCCCGCGACGCTCCTCGCGAGCCTGACTACCGGCCTGAATTTTCTTGGCCGGAGGGGCCTTAGGCCGCATCATCCGGACTGCATGAATTCCGAGGATGGAGCCCTTTTCGATGCTCGCCAATGACCCGGTCACGCAGGCCCGGATCGACCTGACGACGGCGCTCAGGGCGGCCGCGCACCACGGCCTGAACGAGGGCGTGTGCAACCATTTCAGCATGACCGTGCCCGGCCGCGAGGATCTGTTCCTGGTCAACCCCCAGGGGCTGCACTGGTCGGAGATCACGCCGGCCGACCTCGTCATGGCGGACGGCGACGGCAACATCATCGAGGGCAAGTACGAGGTCGAGCCGACTGCCTTCTTCATCCATGCCCGCATCCATGCGGGCAACCCGCGCGCCAAGGTCGTGCTGCACACCCACATGCCCTATGCGACGGCGCTGACCTCGATCCGGGACGGCAAGATCGAGATGTGCACACAGAACGCATTCCGCTACTGGGGCCGCATCGCCTACGACGAGAAGTATGGCGGCGTGGCGCTCAGCAACGACGAGGGCGAGCGGATGTGCCGCGCCATGGGTGACAAGGACATCCTCTTCCTGCGCAACCACGGCGTCATCGTCTCGGGTCCGACCGTTGCTCAGACCTACGACGACCTCTATTACCTCGAGCGTGCCGCGATGGTGCAGGTGCTGGCCATGCAGACGGGCCGCCCGCTGCACAATATCGACGACGCGATGGCCGAGCACACGGCCAGGCAGATCGCAGGCGAGGCGCAGCAGGCCTTCCTGCATTTCGAATCGCTGAAGCGCATGCTCGACCGGAGCACACCCGGCTGGAGCAGGCTGGCGGCATAGGGATTTGGGGAATATTCATGCGCATCGCCGCCACGCTCATCGCGCTCGCCGCCCTTGCGACATTCGGACCCGCCGAACTTGCCCTCGCCCAAGGTTACGGCTCGATCGGTTCGGGTCCAAAGCTCGGCCAGATGGAAATCCGGGCCTACCAGAAGATCCCCAAGACCAAGATCGCGGTCCAGCTCACCTCCGATACACATCTCTCGCGCGAGCTCCGGCGCCAGGTCATGGTCCGCCTGTCGCAGCGCGGCAACGAGGTGGGCTTCAGCGGCGGCAACATCATGCGGATGGACGTGAGCTACTTCGATTTCTCCGCCGGGACACGAAACGACGGCTGGATCGATCCTGGCCCCAGTGTCGAGACCGGCGCCAACCCCCGCCTCGCCCTGCCATCCAACCCGATCGACATCGGTCGCCGCGGCTCGTCGTCGGCCGCACCGAGCAGCTCCACCTTGCGCGTCTCGCTCACGCTCTACGAAGCCAATGGCGGCAAGGTGCTGTGGACGGCGACGGCCTCGTGCAGCGTGCCGTCGACCGACGCCAAGGCTGCCGGTCTCGGCATCGTGAATCAGATTTTCGATAACGCCGATGCGAACCGCATAGCCGATTCGGCTTGCTAGCGGCCGCTTCACCTTTCCAGTCAACGACCCAGACAAAGGAAACGCCATGCCGCGCCTGGCACCGATCGACCTTGCCAAACTCTCGCCCGAGCAAAAGAAGGTCGCCGATGCGATCGTGTCGGGACCGCGCGGCGGCCTGCGCGGGCCGTTCGAGCCCTGGCTCCGCAGCCCGGTGCTGGCCGACCGTGCCCAGAAGCTCGGCGAATACTGCCGCTTCAACAACTCCTTGCCGCGCGACATTTCGGAGTTGGCGATCTGCCTGATCGGCCGCCACTTCAAGGCGCAGTTCGAGTTCTACGCCCATGCGCGGCTGGCGAAGGAGGCCGGTCTTTCCGCCGACATCGTCGAGGCGATCCGCGTGCGCGCCACGCCACCCTTCAAGCGGGAGGTCGAGAAGGTCGTCTACGATTTCGTGACGGAATATCTCGACACCAACCGTGTTGCGGCGCCGAACTACAAGCGCGCCGTCGACGCCTTCGGTGAGCAGGGCGTCGTCGATTTGGTGGGCGTCTGCGGCTACTACATGCTGGTTTCCATGACGCTCAACGTCTTCGAGGTGCCGCTGCCGCCGGGCGAACCCGAGCCGCTCGCCTAGTCGATGGATCTCGCGGGTTTCGCCCTCTTCCTTCTCGCCGCGACGGCGATCGCCGTCTCGCCGGGACCGGGCATTTTCTATGTCGCGGCCCGCACCCTGGCGGGTGGCCGCGGTGAAGGTCTCGCCTCGAGCTTCGGCACCGGTGTCGGCGGCCTCGTGCATGTCGCCGCCGGCGCGGTCGGTGTCTCGGCTCTGGTGCTGGCCAGCGCCGAAGCCTTCACCGTCCTGAAGATCGCAGGCGCGCTCTATCTCGCCTGGCTGGGCATCAAGACATTCCGCGAGTCGCTCATCGTGCCCGATGCCCGCGTCGTGGCGACCGGCAGCCGCCGCGCCTTCCGCGAGGGCATCGTGGTCGAGGCCTTAAACCCCAAGACGGCGGCGTTCTTCCTGGCGTTCCTGCCGCAGTTCGTCGATCCCGCAGCGGGCGCCGTCTGGCTGCAGTTCCTGGTGCTGGGCCTGATCTCGGTCACCCTCAACACGGGTGCCGACGTTGTCGTGGCATTTATCGCGGCGCGCGCCCGGGCGGCCGCGATCGCGCGTCCAACGCTCCTGCGACGCCTGCGGCAGGGCTCGGGCCTGCTGATCGGAAGCCTCGGCCTGTCGCTCCTCTTCGCGCGGCGTCCGGCCGCGCTCTAGGGCCTATTCCTCGAAGATCGCGACAGCGCGCGTCCAGCCGGCCGAGGCGCCGCGGATCTTGTGCGGGAAGCAGGCGATGGTGAAGCCGTCGCCCGGCAGCGCCTCGAGATTGTGCAGCTTCTCGAGGTGGCAGTAGCCGATATCGCGGCCGGCCTTGTGGCCTTCCCAGATGATGGAGGGATCGTGGTCCTTCGCCCATTTCTGGGCGGTGAAGTAGAACGGCGCGTCCCAGCTCCAGGCGTCGGTGCCCGTCAGGCGCACGCCCTTCTCGAGCAGGTACATGGTGGCGTCGTAGCC
>CAYRBQ010000253.1:0-6033 GCA_964422305.1 uncultured Reyranella sp.
CGGCCGCAGCCCAGAGCGAACAGCGTGTCGCCGCAGAACAAAGCCTTCTGCTCGCGGAAGGCGTAGGCGATGTGGCCGCTCGTGTGGCCCGGCACGAAGAAGATCTCAGCCTCCGCCTCGCCGAAGCGGTAGCGGTCGCCGTCGTCGACCTCGACATCGATGCCGGGGATGCGGGCGCGGTCGACGCGCGGGCCGACGATGGTGCAGCCCGTCGCCTCCTTGATCTCCATGTTGCCGCCGACGTGATCGCCGTGATGGTGGGTGTTCAGGATATGGGTGATCTTCCAGCGGCGCTTCTCGGCCTCCGCCATGACCGGCGCGGCCACCGCGGGGTCGACGACGCCGACCGCGCCGCTCTGCGGCTCGCGCATCAACCACACGTAATTGTCGCTCAGGACCGGGATACGGACGATCTCTAGGGTGGTGCTCATGATGCAACGCTAGCAGAGCTGGCCTGCACCGACCATGCCCGGACGATGGCAGCAGGGGCGCGATTTCTGCTAGGATTGCCGCATGTGGAACGACGTCCTCGACCTTGAGGAATTCTACGCCAGCACGCTGGGCCAGATGACGGCGCGCCTGCTGCGCGCGCGCCTGCGCGAGGTATGGCCCAATGTTCGAGGGGAAACGATCCTCGGGCTCGGCTACGCCCAGCCGCTGCTGCGCCCCTTCGTCGAGGAAGCCGGCCGCACCCTCGCCTTCATGCCGGCCCAGCAGGGCGTGACGCGCTGGCCGCGCGAGGGCCGCAACCTCGCGACCCTGGTCGACGAGCTCGACCTGCCGCTGCCCGACCGCTCGGTCGACCGCGTGCTGCTGGTGCACGCCGTCGAATGCACCGAGCAGCTCCGCCCGATGCTGCGCGAGATCTGGCGCGTGATGTCCGACGGCGGCCGCATGGTCGTGGTGGCGCCGACGCGCGCCGGCCTGTGGTCGCAGATCGATCGCTCGCCCTTCTACCAGGGCCATCCCTATTCGCCGGGCCAGCTCGCCACGCTGCTGCGCGCCAACATGTTCGCGCCGCTGCGCCAGACGCGCGCGCTCTTCATGCCGCCGACGCGCTCGCGGCTCGCGATGCGCATGGCGCCGGCGGTCGAGCGCTTCGGCCAGCGCTGGCTCGGCCGCTTCGCCGGCGTCAGCGTGATCGAATCGGGCAAGCAGCTCTATGCCGGCATCGCCGAGCGCAACGTCGTGCCGGCGATGGTCGCAGTGCGGCCCAAGCTGCGCATCGCAAGCTCCCGCGACAACCCGCAGATCGCGGGTGCCGCACGCGACGCCGGGGACGGCGAAGCACCCGCCTCCTGATCTCCGGAACAACGACATGGCATTTTCTCCGCGCGTCATCGCGCTGCTCGGTTTTGGTGAAGCGGGATCGGCGATCGCGCGCGGGCTCTGCGCTGCCGGCGGATGGCGCGGGGAAGCGAAGCCCGGCGACAACGCACCCCGTCGCGTGATCGCCATCGATACCGCGCTCGACCAGGATGCGCGCGGCACGGCGCTCGGCAAGACGGCGCGCTCCCTCGACGTCGCCATCGAGCGCACCTACACCGATGCGCTCGGCGAGGCCGACCTCGTGATCTGCGCCGTCCAGGGCGAGCATGCGCTGGAGGCCGCGACGTCGGCCGCGCCGCTCCTGAAGAAGGGCGCGCACTACCTCGACCTCTGTACCGTCACCGGCAAGATGTCGGACGAGGACCGCGCAGCGATCGAAAGTGGTCGCGGCCGCTACATCGACGTAGCGGTGATGGGTGGCTTTTTCAGCCAAGGCATCAAGGCGCCGATGCTGGTGGCGGGCGAAGGTGCCGACGAGGCGGTCGCCTGGATGAATGCCAACGGTTTCGCGGCGACGCTGCTGGGACCGAAGCCCGGCAGCGCCTCCTCGGTGAAGATGCTACGCAGCACGCTGGTGAAGGGCATCGAGGCGCTGGGCGTCGAGGCACTGGTCGCGGCCAAGCGCCAGGGCATTCTCGAGGAGGTGCTGGGCTGCCTGGGCGACGCCGATGCGCAGACCCTGCGCGGCTTCATCGCCATGCTGGTGCAGACGCATGTCGTGCATGCCCATCGCCGCTGGGAGGAGATGGGCTTGGTCGCGCAGACCCTGCGCGAGACCGGCGTCGATCCGCTGATGACCGAGGCGATCGAGCGCAGCCATCGCCGCACCGTGGACGCCGGGATCGCGCCGGCCGACGGCCGCGTACCGAGCCTCGACGATGCGCTCGAGATCCTGTCGGGGAAGGTGATCCGTGGCGTCTGACGTGTTCGATCGGCTGGTCTCACTGCTGAGCGAGGCCAAGGCGAAGTTTCGCATCATCGAGCACGAGGCCGAGGGCAAGTCGGAAGCGATCAGCGCCATTCGTGGCAACCGGCCGGAGCAGGCGGCCAAGGCGATGGTGCTCGACGTGCGCGGCGGCGGTGGTGGCAAGCGCCCGGTGCTCGCCATCCTGCCGGGCAGCGCCAAGCTCGACTTCAACGCCGTCGCGTCCCTGTTCGAGGCCCGCAAGTGCGGCTTCGCCTCGCCGGAGACGGCGCAGGAGCTGACCGGCTGCGTCATGGGCGCGGTGCCGCCCTTCGCGTTGAACCCGGCCCTCTCGATCGTGGTTGAGGAAGATCTGCTCGCCAACGAGACGCTGTTCTTCAACGCCGGCCGCCTCGACCGCTCGATGGAGCTCGACACCAGGGACTGGATGGCGATCGCCAAGCCCCGCATCGCGCGGATCGCCGCGCGTGGCTGACGACTGGTCGTTCGCGACGCCCGAGGAAACCGACTTCGAGCCGCTGCTGGCGATCCGCATCGACGTGATGCGCGAGCACCTGGAGCGGGTCTTCCGCTACGAACCTTCGCGGGCGCGCCGCATCTTCCGCGGCCATTTCGACGAGCCCGGCCTGCGCCTGATCCTGTTGAACGGCGAGCGTGTCGGCTGCGTCGGGTTCCGACGCCATGCCGACGAGATCAAGATCGACTCCTTCTATCTCGACCGCCGACTGCACAATGCCGGGCTCGGCGCGCGCATCCTGAAGGTGCTGCTGGCCGAGGCCGACGCGACGGGCCTGCCGGTGCGGCTCGAGGTGCTGACCGGCAGCAAGGCCGACCGCTTCTACCTGCGGCACGGCTTCGTGAAGCTGAAGGAAGACGAGATCGAGGGCCATTACGAACGGCTCAGCCCCGGCAACGCGCGTACAGCCTGACCCCCTTCCGGCGCTACGCGCCGACTTCCCCCGCTTCGCGGGGGCAGAGAAGAAGTTCCACTCCTCCCCCGTCTTCGGGGGAGGTGCCCCGTCCTACGGGGCGGAGGGGGTTATGGTCAGTCCCGCCGCAGCATGAACACGGCCTGCTCGCCGAACAGGTTGGCGAGCAGCGGCGGCATGTGGATCGGCCGGCTCTTGCTGTTCAGTACGATGGCACGCTCGACCTTCACGCCCATGTCGCGGCAGAGCGCGCGGAAATCGTCGATGCTGCAGAGATGGATGTTGGGCGTGTCGTACCACTTGTAGGGCAGCGACGTGGTCTCCGGCATGCGGCCGCCGAACACCAGGCGCAGACGCACCTGCCAGTGCGCGAAGTTCGGGAACGAGACGATGGCGCGCTTGCCGACCCGCAGCATCTGGCTGAGCACGGCGCGCGGCTCGCGCGTGGCCTGCAAGGTCTGGCTCAGGATCACGTAGTCGAAGGCGGCCTCGGGATAGTCGCGCAGATCGGTATCGGCGTCGCCCTGGATCACCGACAGGCCGCTCGCCACGCAGGCGTTCACGCCGGCCTGGCTGAGCTCCATGCCGCGCGCATCGACGCGCTTGGCGTTCACCAGGTGGGCGAGCAGCGCGCCGTCGCCGCAGCCCACGTCGAGGGCGCGCGTACCGGGCTCGACCATGTCGGCGATGAGCTGCAGGTCGACGCGGATGGCGGCGCTGATCGGGGCGTTCACGACACCTCTCCCAGGCCCCGCACCGCGGCGGCACCCTTCAGGAATCCTTGCAGCGTGCGGAACATCTCGGGCTCGTCGAGCAGGAAGGCGTCATGGCCCTTGTCGCTCTCGACCTCGACGAAGGAGACGTTTGCAGCCGCGGCGTTCAGCGCGTGGACGATCTCGCGGCTCTCGCGCGTCGGGAACAGCCAGTCCGAGGTGAACGACACCAGGCAGAAGCGCGTGGCCGTGCCCCTGAAGGCATTGGCCAGCACGCCACCATGCGCGCCGGCGAGATCGAAATAGTCCATCGCGCGCGTGATGTAGAGATAGCTGTTGGCGTCGAAGCGGGCGACGAAGGTCGAGCCCTGGTGGCGGAGATAGCTCTCGACCTGGAAGTCGGCATCGAAGCTGAAGCCCAGCACGTCGCGGTTCTGCAGCGAGCGCCCGAACTTGCGCTGCAGCGCCTGCTCGGAGAGATACGTGATGTGCGCCGTCTTGCGCGCGACCGAGAGGCCGCGCGCCGGCAGCGCACTCGCCCGCCCATGCAGCCCGAACGCCTGCCCACCATCCTGCGCCGGCTGGCCGTAGGTGTCCAGGCCGCCCGTCACAAACAGGCCGCCCGGAAACGTCCGTAGCCAGTCCGACTCGTGCGCCGAATAGTAGGCCGGGTGCGCGTACCCCACGCCGGTCATGAACGAGAGCGGCACGCCGTCGATCTCTGCCAGCCCCACGTCCATGCAACGGTCAGCCAGGACCGTGAAGCTGAGGCCTGCCCCCGTCCGGAACTCCAGCGCCCGCACGCCGGCCTCTGCACCATCCTGGTACGCCACCGGCCGAATCTCGGCAAGCTGCGCCATATCCGCCACGTACCGCGACAACTCGGCGCGCGTCCAGGTGCGCCCGTACAACTGTGCCATTGCTCCCCTCCCGCCAGCCCGGCTGCCACTGGGCTGACCCTGCGCTCCGTACAGACAATCCCGCCTGGGAGGATACCGCGACGGCGTGAGCCGTGCTCCCGCTACCATCCACAGCGCAACGAAGGAGGGGCCAAACATGGCGACTCAGGCGACGCCGACGCTCGCACTGCACACCTGGACGCTCGATTCCACCCCGCTGCCCACCGTCCTGACCATCGCCCGGGAGACCGGCTGGCAGGCGCTCGAACTGCGCCACGTCGACTTCACGCGCGCCGCCGAAGCCGGCCAGTCCGAAGATGACGTTATCGCGCTGGTCAAGGCGAGTGGCCTGCCCGTCGTGTGCGTCGGTGCGCGGCTCGGCTGGATGTTCGCCGAGGGCGCCGAGCTTGACGAGCTGCTCGCCATCTTCGAGGCTGCCTGCCGCCGCGCCGCCGCCTTCGGTTGCCCCGTCGTCCAGACACCTGTTGATCTCGGAACCGGCGATGTCCAGCAGGCCGCCGCGCGCACGCGCCAGATCGGGGAGATCGCCGCGCGCTCCGGCGTGCGTGTTGCCCTGGAGCCGGTCTCAGCGGCGCAGCAGTTCACCACCCTGGACAGCGTCCTGAAGCTGCTCGCGGCGGCGGGCCACCCGGCTGTCGGCTTCGATGTGGACAGCTACCACATCGAGCGCACCGGCGAAGGCTTCGCCGAGATCGAGCGTCTGACCCTTGACCAGATCGTCTACGTCCAGTACAGCGACGTGCCGGCCGGCGACGGCCCGGCCACCACCGAGAACCTGCTCAACCGGCTGCCGCCAGGACAGGGGACCGTGCCGTTCGCCGAGTTCCAGCGCATCCTGACCCAGAAGGGGTACACCGGCCCGTACAGCTACGAGGCGCCCAACACTGCCGCCTGGACGCGTGACCCGGTGGAGGTGTCGCGGGAGGCGCTGGCCGCGAGCCGGGCCACCTTCCGGTAGCCCACCCGCCGATTCTCGGTAGCCGGTCCGCCGCGCCGCCCTGCCCCGCAGCGCACTGGAATGCCATCCTGGGCGCATCATCCAGGTCTGTCATCCTGAGCGCCCCTGCCCATAGCGCCACGCGCATCCCATACATCCGTCAAGCTTCAATTGTCATCCTGAGCGTAGCGAAGGATCTCTCAAACTGACGCGACTGCTTGTGAGGTCCTTCGCTACGCTCAGGATGACATACCCGGATGGCGCGCTCAGGGAGACATGC
>CAYRBQ010000254.1:0-6031 GCA_964422305.1 uncultured Reyranella sp.
TCTCGATCGTTCCGACCACCACCTTCGCCGAGTGCCCGCAGCTCGACGTGATCTGCGTGCCGGGCGGCGGCGGCCAAGTCGCCCTGATGACCGACGAGGAGACGCTGGCCTTCCTGCGCAAGCAGGCCGCCGGTGCGCGCTACGTCACCTCGGTCTGCACCGGCTCGCTGGTGCTGGGCGCCGCGGGCCTGCTCAAGGGCTACAAGTCGGCCTGCCACTGGTCCTCGCGCGAATACCTGCCGGCGTTCGGCGCGATCCCGGTCGCCGAGCGCGTGGTGCGCGACCGCAACCGCCTCTCGGGCGGCGGCGTCACCGCGGGCATCGACTTCGGGCTGACGATGGCCGCCGAGCTGGCGGGCGAGGAAGTCGCCAAGACGATCCAGCTCGCGCTGGAATACGACCCCAAGCCGCCGTTCGATTCAGGCAGCCCCGAGAAGGCCGGGCCCGCCGTCGTGACGAAGCTGAAGGAGCGCATCCAGGGGATGCTGCAGAAGCGCGCCGCGGCGAACCAGGCGGCGGCGGCGAAGCTGGCTTAGTCATCGTCTCGCGGACCGCGAGCTTCCAGCTCGCTCATGGGGCGCGGGACGCGCGCGGTCCGGAAGAGCATGACTAGCGGCAGATGAGTGCCGCCATGAACAGCGCCATGGAGACGGCCGGCGCGGCGGTGCGCACCGTGTTCCACATCGTCCAGCGTTCGAGGTAGTGCGCCCACAGGGTCGCGGCCTCTTGCGTGGCGGGCTGTGCGGCGGCCAGCGCATTGTTGAGCGGCACGTTGAACGCCATCGTCACGCCGATCGTGCCGGCGAGGTAGATCACGCTGCCGAGCAGCAGGAGCTTGCCGGCCGGCCCGCTCCACCACAGCCACGCGGCCCCGAGCAGCGCCACGCAGAGCGCCGCCGTGCCGAAGAAGGCCAGGAAGAAGCTGCGGTTGATCACCACCACGTTGATCGCCTGCATGGCCTCGATGCCGTGCGGCGCCGGGATCCTGCCGAGCGCGCCCATCACGAAGGACGAGAAGGCGTAGAAGATGCCGGCCACCAGGCCGCAGCCGATGGCGGCCCCAAAAGCGACGACGAGAATCGCCTGATCGATCACGACCTCCCTCCCATGAGACGTTTCAGGGCCTCTTCCAGCGTGACGGCGCCGCGACGGAGATCGCCGCCCGACGGGAAGGCCATGCGGCCCGCGTTGGCGGCCTCGTCGAGGTCGGCGAGCTTCTCCGCATAGTCGGCGCCGAGGCCCAACGCGAGAAGCCCCGCGATCTGCTTCTCGCGCGACATCGGCACGGCCGACACGGGCTTGCCGAGCAGCTTCGACACGATCGCCGCCGCATCGACGGCCGAGTACTCCGCCGGGCCCCTGAGGTTGACGATGCGCGTGCCGGGCTTCGGCTCCAGCAACAGCTCCGCCGCGGTGCGGCCGACATCGAGGGCCGAGACCATCTCGCCCTTCGCATCGAGCGGGCTGTGGGCCGAGGGCAGCACGCCGGCCTGCGCCGCCGGCAGCAGGGCGGCCCAGTTCTCCATGAAGTAGCCGGGCCGCAGGAAAGCGATCGAGGGCGCCGCGCCCGCCAGTGCGGTCTCGAACTCGTGCAGCGCCTGGACGATGCCGTTGCCGCTCGCGAACTGAGCGCCGACCGAGGACAGTGCCACGAGATGCGGCACCTTGGCGGCACGCACGCCCTCGGCGATCAAGCGTGCGAGGGTGCGCGATTCGCCCAGCACGTCGGCGGCCTGCGGCGGCGGCACCAGCATCACGAAGGCGGCCTCGGCGCCCGCGAAGGCGCCGGCGAGGCTCGCGGCATCCGACGCATCGGCGCGCACGGTCTCGACTCCGAGATGCGCCGCCCGCGCGGGATCGCGCGCGATCGCCCGCACCATTGCATTGCGCCGCTTCAGCGCCTCGATCACCCCACCGCCCACCTGTCCGGTGGCTCCCATCACGACGAGCATTCCAGCCTCCACAAAAGGACTGGAGCGCCTGTATCATCGCAGTATGATTTTCATAAGTACGCACATTTTTTATACTTAGTGTCAGGCATGGATACCAAGAGGAGCGCGCGATGGCCGAGACCAAGGCCCCCTGGTGCCCGGTGACGGCGACGGTCGAGGTGATCGGCGGACGCTGGAAGCCCACGATCCTGTTCCACCTCAAGGACCAGCCGCGCCGCTTCAACGAGCTGCGCCGCCTCGTGCCCGGCATCACGCAGCGCATGCTCACCCTGCAGCTCCGCGCGCTGGAGCAGGACGGCATCGTGGCGCGCACCGTCCACAACACGATCCCGCCGCACGTGGAATATTCATTCACACGGAAAGGATGGACGCTCGGCCCGATCCTCGACGCGATGGAAGCGTGGGGCGACGCGAACCGTCCGCGGCGGCGCGGAAGAACTTGATACAATCGCCCGGTGGGCCGGCCCGCTTGCATCGGGAATGATGCGTTGCGAGGTCCCCGATGTCCGTACCGGCTTTCCGTCGATCCCTTCTCCTGCCGATCATGGCGTTCGCCGTGGCGCTACTGTCGGCTGGCGCGCAGGCGCAATGGAAGCATGGCGCCTTCAAGCATCGGTGGGTGGGCGCGGTGCCCATCGAGGAGATCTCTTCGGACGACGTGATCCAAGCCCTGGTCTGGACGGGCCATCTGGGCATCGGCCTCGAGAAGTCGACGCCGACCGACCCGAAAGCCGCGATGAAGTCGTGGCAGAAGTCGAAGAAGCATCCCGTCACGGACGAGCTCACGCCGGAGCAGACCGTCGAGCTCGTCAAGGAAGGGCTCAAGAAGCGTGATTCGTTCGGCTGGGCGATCCTCCGGGACAAGGCGATCGGCTTCGAGGTCGGCATTCCGGCCGCGCTCGTCGAGCGTTCGCCGCCCGAGCACAAATCCTCCAGGTTGAGCTATCTCGCCGACGGCGACGTCTCCCACTTCGTCCACGTCTATTACGGCGCGTCGAACTGCTCCAATCTCGACTCCTACATGGCACGCTTGAATCCCGGCACCACGACCTTGGTGCGACTAGACAACGGCTTCGTCGCGATGGGGCGCGTCTTCGAGACGGTGACCGTCATACGCGCCGCCTGCCACACGTCGGGCATGGTGCTGACCGGCATCTCGATGCCGGCGTCGAACGTCGCCAAGGACGGTGTCATGCTCACGGCGCTGGCCTACAGCCTGCGCGTCTACAACAAGTTCAACGCGACGGTCCAACCAAAGCCCAAGCTCGAGGAATTTCCGTTCGCGACCATGGGCCTGCCCGACGACGATCCGCTTTTCTCGCCGTCCTCCGCCCCGGCCGCCGAGGCCGGCAAGCGTGACCCCGACGGCCGGGTCGACGGCATGAAGCTCGAAACCAAGGACGGTCCCGATCTCCGGGTCGAGGAAGTGTTCGAGAAGGTCTCGGGCGCCGTCTACGTCGTGAAGGTCAAGAAGGGCCAGGGCTCGGCGGTCGCGGTCGGCGAGCATACGCTGCTCACCAACTGCCACGTCGTGGGCGAGCAGAACGAGGTCAGGCTGATCCGCGAAAAGGAGGAGATGAAGGCCGAGGTCGTCTCCGGCAAGACCGAAGCCGATCGCTGCGTCCTCAAGGTCGACAGGAAGCTGCCGCAGTGGGTCGGCGTTCGGCCCTACGACGACGTCAAGGTCGGCGAGCGGGCGGTGACCGTCGGTGCTCCCTTCGGCCTGGAGCTCACCGCCGCCGACGGCGTCGTCTCCTCGAAGCGCAACCACCGCGGCGCCAAGCTCCTCCAGACCTCGGCACCTGTCTCGCCGGGCTCGTCGGGCGGCGGCCTGTTCGACGCCCGCGGCAACCTGATCGGCATCACGACCTTCCAGGTGACCGTCGGCCAGAACCTGAACTTCGCGATCAGCGCCGAGGAGTTCATGAAGGAAAGCAATACGGCGCAGCTCACGCCCGCGTCGGACCAGCCGGCCGACCCGGCGAAGCGCCAGACCGCCCGCTAGAAATCCTCGCGCCGCGCGAGGCCGCGGCGCAGGGTGCGGCCGGCATGCCAGGCCCAGCGCAAGGGCCGCCCGACCGGCGTCGTGCGCAGCCGCCGCCACGCCGCGGAATGGGCGACCCGATCCTTGAGGCCGGGCCGCTCGAACTGCAGGAAGGCCACCGTCTCTCCCAGGAACTCCGGACTCGTCGCCGACGACGCAGCCGCGACGGCCGCCTGCCGGTAGACGCCGCGGTGCGAGGGCCGGCAGAAGTAGGTCTTGTTGGCGCCGATCGCGAACGGCACGAGGTTGGGGCGGCGCTCGTACCAGCGGCGCACACCGTCGCCGACGCCCGGCCACTGCTCGTTGAACACGTCGTCGACGATGACGATTCCACCCTCCGCCAGGGCCGCCTCGACGGTCGCCAGGTCGTGCGCGGCGATCTCCGCGGTGTGGCCGCCGTCGACGCTGGCCAGGCGCAGCGGGCCGTCGGCCAGCCGCACCAGGTCGGCGCCCGTGAGGTCGAGCGAATTGCCCTGCTGCAGCACCAGGCGGTCGGTGTCGGCGTGCTGCTCGAGGTTGCGGCGGAACCTCGCGAGGTCGCCGGCACCCGACCGGTCGATGTTGAGGTGCTGGTCCCCGAACAGGTCGATGGCCACCGCCCTCTCCGGGCTGCGGCTCAGCAGGTAGAGCAGGATGAAGAGCTTGCCGTGATGGACGCCGATCTCGGCGACGCCGCCTCCGATGCTACGGGACCGCTGCGCCTCGTTCAGCGCAATGACGGTCAGCGCCGCCTCGGTGCGCAGCCAGCCCTCGACGTAGAACCGGCCGCGATGAAGGTACTTCTCGACACGCGCATCCATGCCGCGACCGTCCGCAGCAGGCGCGCCGCGGTCAACGCGGCCGCGGTGACCGATCTGTGAGATCGGCGAAGGAGATCAGTTGGCGCCGGCCGTCGCGCTCTCGATGGTGATGGCCTTGCCGGCCGCCATGTCGAACTTCAGCCGCCGCACGTGATCGAGGTCGCGGCCGGTGACCCGCACGAAGCGGCTGCCGTCGGGATACTCGATGGCGTGGATGGCGCCGACATCGTAGACGCCGGCCTGGCCGGGCTCGAGACGGTAGCTGCGCACCTTCTCGAGCTTGGCCTCGCCCGCGCCGTGGCCGCCGTCGAGGCGGCGGAACTCGCTCATGTCGGTGTAGCTGACGGCCTGGCCGTAGACCGCCCACGAGGCGCCGTGGTCGTGCGGCGGGCTGCGGTGCGGCCTGGGATTGCAGTGCGCCAGCACGACGAAGCCGAGGTCCTTGTCCTCGTAGAGCTTGCGCGTGCCGATCGGCGCGGCGGGGCCGACCGCCTCGTCGACGAACGCCTTGTCGGCCAGCAGCTTCTCCAGCAGCGCGCGGACCTTCTGGCGGCCGCCGGGACCGGTGTCGGCTCTGAGGACGGCCTGCGTGTCCTTGACGAAGGCATCGAGCGTGTAGGTCATGGGTGGCTCCTTTGAAAAAAGATCCGTCCTCACAGCCTCGCCTGTCAACGTCCGCCGAAGATGCGGCGCGCGATCACCATGCGGTGGACCTCCGACGGGCCCTCGTAGACCCGCATGGTGCGGACCTTCTGGGCCATCATCGAAAGCGGCAGCTCCTGGGTGACGCCCATGGCGCCGAACGCCTGCTGGGCATGGTCGATCACCTCGGTCGCCATCTCGGTGGCGTAGACCTTGATCATCGAGGCCTCCATGCGCACGTCTCGGCCTTCGTCCTGCTTGACCGCAGCATCCATCACCATGAGGCGGCAGGCATGAAGCTTCATGGCGGCGTCGGCCACCCACCATTGGATGGCCTGGCGGTCGGCGAGCTTCTGGCCGAAGGTGACCCTCTGGCCGGCATGCTCGACCAGCATGTCGAGGGCGCGCTGCGCCATGCCGATGCACCACGAGCCCATCTGCAGGCGGCGCACGGTGAGGCGGAGCTGCATGGGCGCGAAGCCCGCGCCGATGCGGCCCAGCACCTGGCTCTCGTTGACGCGGCAATCCTCGAAGACGACCTCGTAGGTGCGCTGGCCGGCCAGCATGGGGATGGCGCGCGCCACCACGAGGCC
>CAYRBQ010000255.1:0-6023 GCA_964422305.1 uncultured Reyranella sp.
TCATGTCGGACTCGTTGATCGCCTTCCAGCCGGCGATCGAGGAGCCGTCGAACATCACGCCGTCGACGAACGTGCCTTCGTCGGTGGCAGAGGCCATGCGGGCCGTGTGCTGCCACTTGCCGCGCGGATCGGTGAAGCGGAAGTCAACGAACTTGACGTCCTTTTCCTTGATCATCGCGAGAACTTGCTTGGCATCCATTTGTCGTTCGTCCCTCTATTTGTGGTTCAGGTCTTCAGCCCCCAAAGGCCGGGTTCTCATACGGCGGCGTCACCACGCTCGCCAGTACGAATTCGGATCGCGTCGTCGATGCTCGACACGAATATCTTGCCGTCGCCGATGCGACCGGTATGTGCGGAGGTGCGGATCGCCTCGACGGCCTTCTCGACCATCTCGTCCTCGATGATGAGCTCGAGCTTCACCTTCGGGAGGAAGTCCACGACGTACTCGGCGCCGCGATAGAGTTCGGTGTGGCCCTTCTGGCGGCCGAAGCCCTTGGCCTCGAGCACGGTGATGCCCTTGAGGCCGATCTGGTTGAGCGCGTCCTTCACCTCATCCAGCTTGAAGGGCTTGATGATCGCTTCGATCTTCTTCATTTGGCTTGAGACAACCCCCGCACGCAGACACCGGGCCCTCCCGGTCGGGAGAGCCCGTATGAAACCCATTAGAGCATTTTCCATGCCAAGGTTATCAACAGCGCGACGCGGGAAATCACAACTGCTTCTGTCCGCCAAATAGGCGATTTGATCAAAATAAGTGCAGATTTCTGCCTAAACAACAGCCCATCAGAGAAGTCACATGAAATCCGCCAATTCGCTGATGTCGAGCCTCGGCACGACGGTGTTCGAAGTGATGTCGGCGCTCGCCCGCGAGCACAAGTCCGTCAACCTCGGTCAGGGCTTCCCCGACGACAAGGGGCCGGAAGAGGTGAGGGCCGCCGCCGCCGAGTTCCTGCTGACCGGTCACAATCAGTATCCGCCGATGATGGGCATCCCGGAATTGCGTCAGGCGGTGGCGGAGCACGCCAGGCGCTTCCAGGGATTGGACGTCGACTGGCAGAGCGAGGTGCTGGTGACGTCGGGTGCCACCGAGGCGCTGGGCGACTGCTTGCTCGGCCTCATCGAGCCGGGCGACGAGGTGGTGCTCATCGAGCCGCTCTACGATTCTTACCTGCCGATGGTGCGGCGCGCCGGCGGCGTGCCGAAGCTGGTGCGGCTGGAACCGCCGACCTGGCGTCTGCCCCGCGAAGAACTCGCGGCGGCGTTCAGTGCGAAGACCAAGCTCATCCTCTTCAACACGCCGATGAATCCCTGCTCGAAGGTCTTCGACCGCGACGAGCTGCAGTTCATCGCCGGCCTTTGCCTGAAGCACGATGCCTTCGCCGTGTGCGACGAGGTCTACGAGCACATCATCTTCGACGACAGGCGCCACGTTTCGCTGATGACGTTGCCCGGCATGCGCGATCGCACGGTCCGCATCGGCTCGGCCGGCAAGAGCTTCAGCCTGACGGGCTGGAAGGTCGGTTACATCACCGCCGGCCCGGAGGTCATGAAAGCTATCGCCAAGACGCATCAGTTCATGACCTTCACCACGCCTCCAAATCTGCAGTGGGGAGCGGCGACAGGCCTGCGACTGGGTGACGACTATTTCTCTACCCTGGCGTCAGACATGCAGCGCAAGCGCGACCGCCTGGCTGGTGGGCTGTCGGAGATCGGCTTCGACGTGCTGCCCTCGCACGGGACCTATTTCGTGACGACGGACTTCCGGCCGCTCGGCTTCAACGGGACCGACGAGGATTTCTGCCGGCACATCACCGTCGAAGCGGGGGTGACCGCCGTTCCTGTCAGCGCTTTCTACGATCGGCCGGCGGACGCTCCCCGGAACTTCGCCCGCTTCTGCTTCTGCAAGCACGACTCGACGCTCGACAGCGCGATCGAGCGGTTGGGGGCACATTTTCGCAGTTAGGACCTCGCTATTTGCAGTCTGGCGGCTTTTCGCTGCAATTGTTACAATTCCAACCGCTCTTTCGTGGTCGCCGACGCGTAAACTTAACTGCATTGGCGTTGCCAATACGTGAATTTGCAGGGCCAATTCGATCATGGGGCTTCCTTATCTGAGGCGGCAGTCAGCATGAGTCCCGTCGAAGGTGTTTCGCCGGAGACCGTGGCCGGCAAGACCAGTCGGATCGATGGCCGTCGTCTGCGCAGCGAACGGACGAAACAGCTCATAATCGAGGCCTATCTCGCCCTGATCAGAGAGAATCCCCTCACGCCGATGCCGACCGCCGCGGAGATCGCCAGCCGCGCCGGCTACTCGGTCCGGTCGATCTTCGAACGCTTTCCCGATCTTCATGCCCTGCGCGTTGCCGCCGCGGACTATGGCCTGGCTCACGCAGCGGCGCTGGCGCCGGCGAGGGAGATCGATGGCGATCGCCCGACACGGATCAGGTCGCAGGTGGAGACGCGAGCTGGAACCTGCGAGCGGGGAATCGCGTTGTGGCGTGCGTTGCTGTTCAACGTCGATGAGGATGACGCCCTGAAGCTACGAATCCGGGTCGCTCGCGAACGTACCATCGAGCGGATGGAGACGATGTACCGGCCGGAGCTCTCGACCCTGTCCGACGTCGAGCGCAGAAATCTCCTCATTGCCCTCGAGGCCATCACCGACATAGAGAGCTGGGCGCGCATGCGCGAGACCTTCGGCCTGTCTTTTGCTGAGTCCTGCGCAGTCTGGATCCGGGCGATCGACAGGATGCTACCGCCGACGCCCTCGACAAGCGCCTGACGGCGCTGTTCATCGGCCCTTGAGAGGATCGCGCAGTGTCTGCTCCGCCTACCAAGCCGACCAGGATCGATGGCCGGCGGCTGCGCAGCGAGCGCACCAAGCAACTCATAATTGAAGCCTACCTGGCATTGGCGCACGAGATCTCCCCGCGCGTTCCCACGGCGGCCGAAATCGCCGAACGAGCGGGCTACTCGGTGCGGTCGGTCTTCGAGCGCTTCCCCGACATTCGGGCCCTGCAGATCGCGGCTGTGGACTATGCGGTCGCCCAGCTCGCTGCACTCGGGCCGCCGCGTGGCGCCGATGGTGATAGGCGCACCAGGCTCCAGTCGCAGGTAGCGACGCGCGCGCAGACGTGCGAGCGGTGGTTGCCGCTATGGCGCTCGCTGATCGTCAACCAGGGTGATTCCTCCGAGCTGAAGGACCGGATCAAGCTGTCACGCGAGCGGGCCATGGCACGTCTCGAGCTGATGTACGCTCCGGAGCTCGCGAGACTGCCAGACAATGAGCGGCGGTGGATGGTGATCGCGCTGGAAGCACTGACGGACGTCGAGAGCTGGGCGCGGATGAGGGAGTTCTTCGGCCTGTCGTTCGACGACGCCTGCCTCGTGTGGATGCAGACGATCGACCGGCTTCTGCCGCCTGAGACGCGAGACCGGCCGTGAAGCCAGGAGGGGAGAGCACGCCGGGGGCTCGGACGCCGCGCCCCGATCGTGTCGATGGCCGCCGCCGGCGCAGCGCGCGGACGAGGCAGTTGATCATCGAGGCGTATCTCGCACTCCTGCGGGAAAGCCCGCAGATCCCGACGGCCGCGGCGATCGCCGATCGCGCCGGATATTCCGTGCGTTCCATTTTCGAGCGTTTTCCCGACCTGCATGCATTGAGGGTTGCGGCGACCGATGACGCCATGACGCGGGCGTCCAGCCAGGTGGCCACGCTGCCCACCGGCGGCGATCGGGACGAGCGCCTGCGCTCCCATGTCGAGACACGGGCGCAGGTCTGCCAGGAGTGGCTGCCGCTATGGCGCGCCCTCAATGCGAATCAGGGCGAATCGGTCGAGCTGAAGACGCGAATCAGGCTGGTCCGTCGGTTGATCGTTCGCCGGATCGAGGAGATGTACCGGCCGGAGCTCTCGTCGCTCGACGATCTACAACGACGGCAGACCGTCCTGGCGATCGAGGCCCTGATCGACTTCGAGAGCTGGGCCCGCATGCAGGAGGTCTTTGGCCTGTCATTCGCCGATGCTTGCGGCGTCTGGCGCCGGGCCATCGATCGCCTTCTGCCGCCGACGCCGCCAGTTTCTTGACGCTCCGGCCGCCGGAGCGTAGGAAGGCGCGCTTCGTCGGGGGCGATCCACGATGGCGGCCGTAGCTCAGTTGGTTAGAGCGCCAGATTGTGATTCTGGATGTCGCCGGTTCAAGTCCGGTCGGCCGCCCCAATCGCCCGCGCACCATGCCTCCTAGGGACACGTTGCGGGACCTCCTTCCTTCCGCCGGCCTTGCCCTCCTGACCTGTGCGGAGATGGCGAAGGCCGATGCGTACGCCATTGCGCACGGCGTGCCCGGTATCGATTTGATGGAAGCGGCGGGGAGGGCCGTCGCGGTCACCGTGATGCAATGCTACGCCCGGCACGATGTCGTCGTGCTGTGCGGCCCCGGCAACAACGGCGGAGATGGCTTCGTTGCCGCGCGCCACCTGCAGGAGGCCGGTTGGCCCGTGCGGCTTGTCCTGGTCGGAGACCGGACGGCGTTGAAAGGCGACGCGGCGAGTGCGGCCGGCGCCTGGAAAGGCAAGGTCGAGACTTGGTCGGACGGGCTGCTTGCGGGACGGCCGCTTGTCGTCGACGCGTTGTTTGGCGCGGGCCTCAGCCGGCCGATCGAGGGACAAGCCGCCGTTGCGATCGACCGGATAAACGCAGGCGACCTGCCGGTCATCGCCGTCGACATGCCGAGTGGACTGCACGGCGACACCGGGGAAGTCATGGGACGAGCGCTGAGCGCGGTGCGCACAGTGACGTTCTTTCGTCCCAAGCCCGGTCACTATTCGGTCGAGGGGCTGAGACGCTGCGGTGATTTGCAGGTGATCGACATCGGCATCGCCCCGATCGCGATCGCGGAAGTGAAGCCGGACGCCTGGCTGAACGCGCCGATCCTGTGGCGCCACGTGCTGAGGCGCGACGACGTCGCAGATCACAAGTATGCCCGAGGCCACCTCACGATTCTCGGTGGCTCGCTGGCAACGGGAGCGGCGCGTCTTGCCGCCGTCGCCGGCCGCCGCGCCGGCGCGGGGCTAACGACGATCGCTGCGATGCAATCCACCATTCCCGCGTTGCAGGCCGCGGAGCCCGGCAATCTCATCGTCGAAGCGGACGACGGCACGATGTTCGAGCGGCTGCTGGCCGACGAGCGCCGCAATGCGGTCCTGATCGGGCCGGGCAGCGGCTTGAACGAGCGAACGAAGGACGCCGTACTGGCGGCGCTGTCCAAGCGGCGCAGCGTACTTCTGGACGCCGACGCGATCAGCGTCTTCGCTGCTGAGCCGGACAGACTGTTCGGCGCCATCGACGGCCCGACTTTGCTCACGCCGCATGAAGGCGAGTTCCGCCGGCTGTTTCCCGGCATCGACGGCAAGGGCGGCAAGCTGGAGCGGGTGAGGCGGGCGGCAGCGCTGAGCGGCGCCACGATCCTCCTCAAGGGGCCGGACACCGTTGTCGCAACACCGGACGGACGGGCGGTCATCAATGTCCACGCGTCGCCTGCGCTGGCGACCGCGGGCTCCGGCGATGTCCTTGCAGGGATTGCAGGCGGCCTTCTTGCCAAGGGCGCGACGCCCTTTGCCGCCGCCGCCGCCGCGGCCTGGATCCACGGCGAGTGCGCCTGCCGCTTCGGCCCCCCGGGCCTGATTGCCGAAGATCTGCCGGGTCTGATCCCCGCTGCGCTGCAGCAGGCCGGAGCGTAGTTCCTTCGGCCGAATCGAGCGAAAGGGCTACGCCGAAGGCGAGGATGTCCGACTTGGTGCGTTCTCGATAAATCGGGGCCGCGGGCGCGGTCCCGATTTATCGCAAGCCGCTGGAGCAGCATCAATTGACCGCCCGGCGGGCGCGGGCTAAGAGGCGCGCGATTCGGCCTTCGTGGCACGCCCCGATGGCTCAGGACGACGAAATGGGCCGGTATCGGGCGGGCGTGGTGGAATTGGTAGACACGCGAGATTTAGGTTCTCGTGCCGCAAGGCGTGGGGGTTCAAG
>CAYRBQ010000256.1:0-6014 GCA_964422305.1 uncultured Reyranella sp.
ACGTCCAGATGGTGGGGCGCGGCACCCGGCTCGCGGAGGGCAAGGACGACTGCCTTGTCCTCGACTTCGCCGGCAACACGGCGCGACACGGCCCGATCGACATGGTGGACGGGCGGAAGCGGGAGCCCGCCGGCGACGGCGACGCACCGATCAAAGTCTGCTCGGCGTGCCAGACCATCAACCACGCCAGCGCGCGACGCTGCATCGAGTGCGACGAGGAGTTCCCGCCGCCGGCGATCAAGGTGTCGCCCGAGGCGGCGTCCAACGCGCTGCTATCGACGCAGATACAGGCCAGCTGGTGCGACGTTACCGGCGTCACCTACACGCGCCACGAGAAGCCCGGCAAGCCGGCCTCGCTGCGCGTCACCTACGACTGCGGGCTGGCCCGGCACAGCGAGTGGGTGTGCTTCGAGCACACCGGCTTCCCCCGCGAGAAGGCCGTGGGCTGGTGGCAGCGCCGTGCGCCGCAGCTGCCGGCGCCGTCCTCGGTCGAGGAGGCCCTGCAGCACATCGAAGCGCTCCGCCAGCCTCGCGCCATCCAGGTGCGGCCGCTGGGCCAGTACACCGAGATCGTCAGCGCGAGGTTCGAGTGATGAACGCACCGTGGAAGACGCGGCCGCCGGCAGTCTCACCGACGCATCCGGAGATGCCGGATGAGAAGGCGGAACGGAAAAGGGCGCGGCAGCGGGATTGGGCACGGCAAAAATACGCCGCGAACCCGGAGAAGGCGCGGGAACAGAACCGCGCGCGCTATGCGGCCAATCGGCAGAAGCGGAACGAGTCGTCTCGCCGCTGGCGAGCCGCGAACCCGGAGAAGGTGATTGCGGCAACGGCACAGAAACGCGAGGCAGACCCGGCAAAGGCACGCGAGGCGAATAACCGCTGGAAGGCAGCGAACCGAGAGAAGGTACGCGAGCAGGAGCGCGCTCGGCGTAATGCGGCCCCCGAGAAAGCGCGCGAGGCTTGCCGCCGTTGGCGTGAGCGCAAGAAGGCCGAAGCAGCGGCCAAGCAGCGGCAAGGGGATCAATGAAATGCCGCACCTGCTCGCGCCCTGCCTGGCACTGGCTGTGGTGGCATCCGGCGCGCTCGCTTCGAGTGCATTGGACCGCGCTCTCGTGTTCGCCCGTCTGCCTCGACCTCTGGCGGGAGCGCCGCATGGTTGACGCGAACGAGCAGGAGGTCGCGGCGATGCGCGCGGCCGGCGATATCGCCGGGCAGTACATCGAGGCGGTCGGGCGCACCGACATGGCGACCTGGTCGGAGGCGGACTGGCGCGGCTTCATCGAAGCGATCTGCGGTGCCTATGTCGCTGCGCTCATCGAGCAGCAGATCGCCATCAACACGGCGGTGGCGAAGGTGCAGACATTGCCGCTCCCCGCGGTTGGTGGCCGATGAACCCGGTCGACATGCTCGCCGAGGCGGCGCAGATCTACCCTGCGTGGTGGTCGGCGCACGGCAACCGACCGATGACGGTCGTGGAACTCGCGGAGCCTGTTCGCGCGGCGGTGGATCCTGACAGGCGCGGCCGCCAGTACATCGCCGTCAAGCTCTGCATGCTGGATGGGGTCCGCGCCGCCGGCTTCGTCCTTGCACGCCGGAAGAGCGTCGGGAAGTGGAGTCCGGGGCGCTACGTGCTGAACCGCGTCGAGGCGGCGAACGAATCGGACGCGCAGGCCGCGGCGGCGAAGGTGCAGGTCAGGCCTGCCGCGGTCGTCCCCGCGCGGTCGATCCACGCCGAACTCGAGGTGGCGCGGCGTGCCCTGGAGCGCGCGGCGCGGCAGATCGCCGCTCTCTACCCCGAGGTCCTGCGCATCGACGCGGAGCGTGATGCCGCCATCGCCGCCCAGGAGCGGGCGGGCGAATGACCGACGCGGCCGGCTTCATGGCGAGCCACGGCGAGCGCCTCGTCGACAACGGCTACCCCGTCATCCCGATCATGCCGGGCAGCAAGGTGCCGGGGCGCTTCACCGCGGGTCGCTGGGTGCCCTATGCCGACTGGACCCGGCATGCCGACCGGCCGACGAAGCCCTTCGAACTCGATATTTGGCGACGCTGGCCAGGCTGCGGCGTGGGCATCGCCTGCGGCGCCGTGATCGGCATCGACATCGACGCCACCGACGCCGCGCTCGCCTTTGAGCTTGCCCGGCTCGCCGGCGAGATGCTGGGCGAAACACCCTGCATCCGGATCGGCCAGGCCCCGAAGCGCCTGCTGGTCTATCGCGCGGCGGCTGCCTTCCCCGGCCGCAAGCGGCTGCCGCTCGAGGTCCTGGCGCATGGGCAGCAATTCGTCGCCCACGCCACCCACCCCGGCACGGGGCAGCCCTATGCCTGGCCGGAGGAAACGCTGCTCGATGTGCCGCTAACGAGCCTGCCGGTGGTGGACGAGGCCAGCGCGATGGCCTGGCTCGACCGGGCCTACGGCCTGATCCCGCCGGACCAGCGGCCCCATTCCCTCCGCCTCGACGGCAGCGAGGGCGAGTGGCGGGGCCCCTCCGATCCCCGCGGCACCTACGATGCGGTGAAGGCAGCGCTGGCGTACCTCCCCAACGAGGACCTGGATGGCCATTCCTGGATCACCATGGCCAACGCCATCAAGGCGGCGCTGGGCGAGGAGGGGCGCCAGCTCTGGCTCGACTGGTCGAAGTCCAGCGGGAAGTCTGGCCAATCGGGCAAGTCGGACACCGCGGAGCGCCGCTGGAAGACGCTGCGGCCCCACAGCATCGGCGCCGGCAGCATCTACGGCTGGGCCATCGCCCGCGGCTGGGTGCCCCCGCCCGAGGTCACGCTGAACGCCCAAGCGGCAGAACGGGCCGGACAGCCGCATCCGGCCGTCGGGCTTCTCGCCAAGGCCACGGCCGCGCCAGCGCCACCGCCGCGCTATCGCGTCCCGCCGGAGCTGCTGGCGGTCGACGGGGTGCTGAGGCGGTTCGTGGACTACGCCATGAGTACGGCGGTCAGCCCGCAGCCCTTCCTGGCGCTGGGCGCTGCCATCTGCATGGTCGGCGCGCTCGCTGGCCGGCGCTACCGGACGCCGACCGACCTGCGCAGCAACGTCTACGCCATCGGCATCGCCGACAGCGGCGGCGGCAAGGATCATGCGCGCCGCTGCGTGAAGCGCGTCCTCTACGCGGCCGGGCTGGATCGCTACCTCGGCGGCGAGGACCTGGCGTCCTCGGCCGGGCTGCTCACCTCCCTGCAGCGGCATCCCGCACGGCTCTTCCAGGTGGACGAGTTCGGCCAGTTCCTCAAGCTCGTCCTCGCCCCGCGCGCCCCGGCGCACAAGGCGGCCATCTGGGCGGAGCTGACCAAGCTCTACACCTCGGCGGCCGAGCCCTACATCGGCGCGGAATACGCCGACCAGAAGGCGCGGCCGCGGGTCACGATCGAGCAGCCCTGCGCCTGCATCTGGGGCGTCACCGTGCCTGGGCCGTTCTGGCAGGCGCTGGAGGGCGGAGCGCTCGCAGATGGCTCGATCGCGCGCTTCCTAGTCTTCCTCACCGACGAGGACTACCCGGAGCGCAACGAGGCGCCAGCGCCGATGGACCCGCCCGCCGATCTCGTGGCCGCGGTGCAGGCGATAGCGCGCGGTGTGCCCGGACACAGCCACGGCGGCAACATCGCAGACGCGATGGATGCCTCGGCCCCCATCCACGCCTACACGGTGCCGCTCAGCCCCGACGCGGAGGGGGCTATGCAGGCGGTGCGGCGCGAGGCCACCGACCTGCTGCGCTCGCACCGCGGGACCTACGCCACCGCCCTGTTCGGCCGCCACGCCGAGAACGCGGCGAAGCTGGCGATGATCGCCGCTGTCAGCCGCGATCCCGCGCGGCCGGTGACGGAGGCACGCGACATCGGCTGGGCGTCGCGCCTGGTGGAGCACTGCATCGGCACGATGCTGCGCGAGGCCGAAAGCAAGATCTCCGACAACGACACCGAGGCGAAGCACAAGAAGGTGCTGGAGATCATCCGGGACGGCGGGCGCCTGTCGCGCAGCGACGTCACGCGCCGCTCCCAGTTCCTGTCGCGCCGCGAGCGCGAGGAGATCCTGGCCTCGCTGGTCGAGGCGGGCCTTGTCGTCGTCGAGCAGGAGGCCGGCACGACCAAGCCCACCACCTACTACGCCGCGGTCGTGCCGAACGATCTACCGCTGTTCGCCGGGAGGGCGCGATGAAGGATCTCGCCGGCATGAGGGATCGCCGGAGCGGAACCCCAGGTGGGAGGCCGGTCTGCGGCGGATCTTCAATAGCTCAATTTTTCCCGCGCGCACGCGAATGCACATATGCGCGCCCGAACGCGGGGGGAGAGAGACCTATTGAATTATCATTATTATTGAATCTTCTCCCCTCCCAAGGGGACGCCCGCGAGTACGCGTACGCGCGCGCGACGCCTGTGGTCGGCTCATGACCCTGCCGGGCGCTCCTCGTCCGCCGCGCTCCTCGCTCGATCGCGGCGGTTCCAGTCCCGCGAGTGAGGACCAGCTGGATGCCATGCGCGCCGCCGCCTGGCACCGGCACGGCGTCGCCTCGCTTGCCATCCACGACATCACCGACCCCTGGCTGCGCCCGGCGGTCATCAACGAGGCGACGCGGCGCTGGGGCCGTCGGCGCGCAGGAGGTCACCATGGCGACTAAGCGCAAGCGGAAGAAGAGCACGACGGCGGTTAGCGAGGAGATCGGCAAGCCCAGCCGCTGGCGGCTGCAGCACGGCGGCTTCAGCGACGGCGTGCGTGAGGCGGATCCCGAGACCGGCGCACCCGTTGTGCACCGCTACGCCATCGACACCCTCGGCGTCATGCTGAACAACGGGACCATCACGCGCGAGATGCACGATGCCGGGGCGATCTTCCGGCGCCAGTTCCGCATCGCCGCGCTCGACACGCTGCGCGCCATGCCGCTGATCCGCATCGCTGGCAGCACCGGCCTCGACACCACCACCGAGCAGCAGTTCCAGGCGCGGGAGAAGGTCGCGGCGGCAATCGCAGCCCTCGGTGGTCCGGCCAGCCCGGCTGGCGCCTGCGTCTGGCATGTGGTCGGCCTCGAGAACTCGATCACCGAATGGGCGCGGCGCTCCGGCTGGGGCGGAAGGCCGATCGGGCATGCACAGGGGCAGGGCGTGCTGGTGTCGGCGCTGGGCGTGCTCGCGATGCACTACGGGCTGACGCGGCGGGCAGCCTGACGCCGATCCTTCAGCGCTCTCGTCTGAGGCCGTTCAGACTTTGGCCGCGACCAGAACTCGTCATCGAGGAAGACTCGACAGGTTTGGCGTTCGGTAGCGAGTTCGGCGGCGCGGTGCTGGAACTTCCTGTAATCCTCTGCCGTCAGGGCCTTCACTCCAGTCCAGCGTGGCAGGCTTCGAGCCGCGCTTAAGCGGCGCAACTCGTAGGCCACCTTTTCATCGACGGGGATGTGCAGCAGAGGCTCGATGCGATCCAGATGAAAGGTCCCCCGGAGGTGATGGTGGCAGGCCGCGTCGCGGAGGAACAGATTGACGGCCTTTGCGCAACGCCCGTACTCCGCTGATAGGCCTTTCTTGCTGAGTGAACGGCGCAAGCCAGCGACCGTTGCTGCATGTCGCTGTTCGAATTCGCTGGACGACAGACCGCTGAATGCCTGCAGATTGAGGTCGCGGAAAAATGCGCGGACCGCCTCAATTGTCCCCTCCGTTGAACCGCGCAGCGCCGAGGCGCCGACACATGCGTTGGCCACGCGTTTCTGCATGAATCGGAGGACATCGTCGTGCAGCGTCATGTCGTCGGCTTCCTCTGTGGTCACGACCTGAAAAAGCGGCACCGACCACGAATCTTGAAACGCTACATCTTCGCACTCCCCAACGGAATCTGGATTGGGTAGCTTCTCGATAGTCGCTGAAGATGCGGCTGCCGAGCGACGCTGCAGCTCACTTGAGACAGTGGCTCGCGAGCCGATGGTTCCTTCCTGGGCCCGTCGTATGCGGGGGGCGTAAGCGCGCAACATCGCTAGCGCCTGGCCCGAAATGTGGTTCGCAGTTCGCACCCT
>CAYRBQ010000257.1:0-5992 GCA_964422305.1 uncultured Reyranella sp.
GGTCGAGGAAGAAGTCGTAGAGCTGGTCCTTGAGATCGTAGTGGTGGGCGACGTTCCTCTGCGCCCTGCCGATCGGGTTGTACTGCTCCAGCATGCGCAGCCAGCGCTGCACGCCGTAGGAGAAGCGCACCATCGGCGTCGTCTCGAGGGCCGCGATATTGCGGCCCAGCAGGTCGAGCAGGCCGTAAAGGTCGCCTTCCTCGACGGTCAGCCGACCGTCCATATAGGCCTCGCCCAGGGCCAGGCGGGGGCGCAACGCCACCCGGACGCCCGTCCACCAGTCGCGGACGCGCAGGGTCACCGCGGGGCCTGGCCGCGCGCCGGTCAGCCGATGAGACCGACCGGTCTCGTCGATGATCGTCAACTGGCCTTCGCCCACCACGCGGGCAAGGACCTGCGCAAGCAGCATCGTCGCTCCCCCCGGAAAGCGAGCTATGGGCCGACAGCAGGCTCGGCCCGTAACTCCATGTCGGGAAATGTTAAGCCAAATGGCTTTTTCAAGGCAAAGGGCTGGTGAACAATTTTAACTAATGAATCCCGTAGATTTGTTGCAATTGATTTGCAGTCTTCCGCACCCGGTGCTATCCGGCCATTGATACTCACTCGCAGCGGAGGATGACGTGAAGAGACGCGCGCTCGTGAAGACCGGCCTGGCCTTCGGCTCGGGACTGATGATCGCCCGGCGTGCCTGGGCGCAGGGCGGCACGCTCAATCTCTACTCGGCGCGTCACTACAACACCGACGAGGCGCTCTACGGAAACTTCGCCGATCTGACGGGCATCAAGATCAACCGCATCGATGCCGAACCCGATCCGCTCGTGCAGCGCCTGCGCTCCGAGGGCGACAAGAGCCCGTGCGACGTGTTCATCACCGTCGACGCCGGCCGCATCGAGCGGGCCCGCGAGATGGGCCTCCTGCAGCCAGTGAAGTCGGCGGTGCTCGACAAGGCGATCCCGGCGCACCTGCGTGATCCGGACAACGGCTGGTTCGGCTTTTCCAAGCGCGCGCGCGTGATCGTCTACAACAAGGAGAAGGTCGCGGCCGCCAACGCGCCGAAGAACTACGAGGACCTCGCCGATCCGAAGTGGAAGGGCAAGGTTCTGATTCGCTCGTCCGGCCACATCTACAACCAGTCGCTGGTCGGCTCGATCCTGGCGGCCGACGGTCCGGCCAAGACGGAAGAGTGGGCCAAGGGCGTCGCGGCGAACCTCGCCCGTCCGCCGCGCGGCGGCGACACCGACCAGATCCGCGCCGCCGCTGCCGGCGAAGGCGAGCTCGCGGTGACGAACACCTACTATTACGCGAACCTGATGAAGTCGAAGAAGCCGGAGGACATGGAGGTCATCTCCAAGACCACGCTGGTGTTCCTGAACCAGGGCAATCGCGGCACGCACATCAACCTGAGCGCGGGCGGGGTCGCCAAGCATTCCCCGAACAAGGAAGCCGCGATCAAGTTCCTCGAGTATCTCGTCTCGGCGCCGGCGCAGAAGTACTTCGCCGAAGGCAACAACGAGTATCCGGTGGTGGCCGGCGTGGCGCTGTCCGAGCAGCTCAAGACGCTCGGCACCTTCAAGGAAGACCAGCTCAACGCTCGGGTGTTCGCGCAGAACAACGCCGAGGCGCTGAAGATCATGGACCGCGCGGGCTGGAAGTAGGCCGCGCCGCCGCAGCCAGGGTCCTGCTGAGCAGGATCACGGGCGCGAGTGACACCATGACGATGAAGATGGCTCCGACGGCTGCCTGAGCCAGTCGCTCGTCGGAGGCGAAGCGGTAGACGCCGATCGCCAGCGTGTCGAAGTTGAATGGGCGGATCAGCAGGGTCGCAGGCAGCTCCTTAAGGACTTCCACGAAGGCGATGATGGCCGCCGTCAGAGCCGGCGCGCGCAGCATGGGCAGGTGGATGTAGCGAAGCACCTGCAGGGGCCGGGCGCCCAGCACGCGCGCGCTCGCGTCCATGGCGGGATCGATGGCGGCCAACCCCGGCCCGACGCTCGCGATGCCGACGGCGAGGAAGCGCACCGTATAGGCAACCAGCAGCGCGAAGGCCGTGCCGCTCAGCAGCAGCCCCGTCGACGTCCCGAACGCGTTCCGCGCGAGCAGGTCGATGCCGCGATCCGCGAGCGCCAGCGGCAACAGCACGCCGACGGCGATGACGGCGCCGGGGATGGCATAGCCGAGACTCGCGAACTCGATCGTGCGGGTGAGCGAGCGGCGGCGCACGAGACGGCCGGCATAGCTCAGGAACAGCGCAAGAGCGACGATGATCGCTGCCGCAGCCGAAGCGAGAATGAGGCTGTTGATCGTATCGCCGATGAAGCGATGGTCGGCGATCAGCGCGCCGGAAGTGAGCGCAAGCTGGGCGAGGTGCACCGTCGGCACGATGAAACCCAGCAGAATCGGCAGGCCGCAGAAGAGACTCGCAGCGAGCGCGGCACCCGGCGCGAGCACGACAGGCTCAGCCATGTAGCGGAGATTGGAGGCGATCGCGAAGCGGGCGCGGCCGCGCGAGCGTCGCTCCAGCACGATCAGCACGATGGCGATGGCGACCAGCACCAGCGAGATCTGTGCGGCGCCCTCGCGGTCGCCCATGCCGTACCAGGTCCGGTAGATCGCCGTCGTGAAGGTGTGGACGCCGTAGTACTGGACAGTGCCGAAGTCGGCCAGGGTCTCGAGCAGCGCGAGGGCGGTGCCGGCAGCGACCGCCGGCCGCGCGAGCGGCAGGCCGACGCGCAGGAAGGTACGCCACGGCCCGTGGCCCAGGATACGGCTCGCCTCGAGGAGCGCTTGCGACTGCGACAGGAATGCCGCGCGCGCCGCGAGGTAGACGTAAGGATAAAGCACCAGCGTGAAGAGGAAGGCGACACCCGACGCCGAGCCGAGGTCGGGAAACCAGTAGTCGCCGCGGCCCCATCCCGTCGCTCCGCGGATCGCGGTCTGCAGCGGACCCGCGAAGGTCATCAGGTCGGCGTAGGCATAGCCGATGATGTAGGTCGGCATGACGAGCGGCAGGAGCAGCGCCCATTGCAGCATGCCGACGCCCGGAAAGCGGCACATGGTGACCAGCCACGCCGTGCCGGTGCCGATGATCACGCTGCCGATGCCGACACCCAGCAGCAGGACGATGGTGTTACCGACGATGTCGCGGAGCTGCGTCTCGGCGAGATGGCGCCACAGCTCGCCCTGCCAGACGAAAAGGCTCGATGCGATGCCGATCAGCGGCAACGCCACGAGGGCCGCGACGGCAAAGGCGCCGACGCGCCAGATCACGGCCAAACCAAAAGAAAACGCATGCCACCGCGGAGCGATGGCATGCGTTCGAAGGCTTGCACGGTGCCCGGGGGCACGCGGAACTACTTCTTGTCGGCCGGCGCTTCCTCGGCCTCGGCCGGGGCCGCTTCCGCGGCCTCGCCCTCGGCGGGCTTGGCCTCGAACAGCGCGGCGGCCTGCTCGGCGGCGCGCTGGGCGGCTTCGGCCGCTTCCAGCGCGGCGCGCTCGGTTTCGGCGACCAGCTTGCCACCCTTGACGAGGAAATCGGCCTCGTCGGGCGAGCGGGCGACGATCGCGGTGATGTCGACCGTGACCTCGGGATGCAGGTGCACCTTGATCGTGTGCGCGCCCAGGGCCTTGATCGGCTTGTCGAGCTCGATCTGGCCGCGCTCGATCTTCACGCCGGCGGCGTTGGCGCCGTCGGCGATGTCTCGCGAGGTGACCGAGCCATAGAGCTGCAGGGCCTCCGAGGCCTGGCGGATCAGGACGACCTTGAGGTCACCCATCTTCGCCGCGACGGCCTCGGCGTCCTTGCGGCGCTCGAGGTTCTGCGCCTCGAGAGTCACGCGCTGCGACTCGAAGTAGGCGATGTTGTCCTTGGTGGCGCGCAGGGCCTTCTTCTGCGGCAGGAGGAAGTTGCGGGCGAAGCCGGGCTTCACCTTCACAACGTCGCCCATCTGACCGAGCTTCGGCACGCGCTCCAGCAGGATGACGTTCATCGGCATGATCGCGTCTCCCGATTAGGCGATGACGTAGGGAAGGAGCGCCAGGAAGCGGGCGCGCTTGATCGCCTGGGCGAGCTCACGCTGCTTCTTCGACGACACCGCCGAGATGCGGCTCGGCACGATCTTGCCGCGCTCGGAGACGAAGCGCTGCAGAAGGCGCACGTCCTTGTAGTCGATCTTCGGTGCATTGGCGCCCGAGAACGGGCAGCTCTTGCGACGGCGGGTAAAGGGACGGCGTTGGGCGCTCATTCTTCATCTCCCGTGGTGGGGGCGGCGGGGGCGCCGTCTTCGCCGAAGCGCGGACGCTCGCGACGCGGCGGGCGATCGCCCCAGCGGTCGCCACGATCGCCGCCCGGACGGTCGGCCTTCTCGGCGCTGCGCTGCATGATGGCCGAGGGACCTTCTTCCAGCTCGTCGACGCGCACCGTCATGAAACGGATGATGTCTTCGTTGATCGACATCGTGCGCTCCAGCTCCTTGATGGCGGCCGGCGGGGCGTCGATGTTGAGCAGGGTGTAGTGACCCTTGCGGTTCTTCTTGATGCGATAGGTCAGCGAGCGCAGGCCCCAGTACTCCTTTTTGGAGACGGTGCCGCCCAGGCCGGTGACCAGTTCGGCGAACTGGGTCGTCAGGGTCTCCACCTGCGTCGTCGGGACATCCTGACGCGCAACGAAGACGTTCTCGTAGAGTGCCATGTAGATCAGGCTCCTTATGGCTGTTAGCGACCCGGAGTTCCGAGGAACCGCCCGGGTCTAGCCGGCCTCCGCACATGCTCGGACCGGCAAGGAGATCGAGGCCGATTTAGGCCCCGAAGAGCGGCGGTTATACAGGCCCATGCCCCGAAATCAAGGCATTCCGGGTGCGGCTTGACTGCGCCCCGGGCGCCGGTATGACTGCCCGCAATTCGCGTCGAACAAAGGGGGAAAACGCGCATGAGTCGGGCTTTCGTGTTCCCAGGACAGGGATCCCAGGCCGTCGGCATGGGCGCCGACCTCGCAGGGGCCTTCGGCACCGCCCGGGACGTGTTCGGCGAGGTCGACGAGGCCTTGGGCCAGAACCTCTCCAAGCTGATGCGCGAGGGACCCGAGAGCGACCTGACCCTGACCGAGAACGCCCAACCGGCCCTGATGGCCGTGAGCGTCGCGGTCGCCCGGATCCTCGAGAAGGACGGCGGCAAGCCCCTGCCGTCGCTGGCGGCCTACGTGGCCGGCCATTCGCTCGGCGAATACTCGGCGCTGGCGGCGGCCGGGGCGCTGAAACTCGCAGACGCCGCGCGCCTTCTGAAGCTTCGCGGCCAGTCCATGCAGAAGGCCGTGCCGGTCGGCGTCGGTGCCATGGCGGCTCTTCTCGGCATCGAGCTCGAGCCCGCCCAGGAGGCCTGCAAGGAGGCCGCGCAGGGCGAGGTCGTCGCGGTCGCCAACGACAATGGCGGCGGCCAGGTCGTGGTCAGCGGCCACAAGGCCGCGGTCGAGCGCACGATCGAGGCGGCCAAGGCGAAGGGCTGCAAGCGCGGCATGCTGCTGCCGGTCAGCGCACCTTTCCACTGCCCGCTGATGCAGCCGGCCGCCGACGCCATGAAGGCCGCACTCGACGGCGTGGCGCTCGCCCCGCCGCGCGTGCCGCTGGTCGCCAACGTGCTGGCGTCGGAGCTCAGCGATCCCGGCGCGATCAAGCAGCGGCTGGTGGAACAGGTCACCGGCCTCGTACGTTGGCGCGAGAGCGTGCAATACATGAGGTCGCGCGGCGTCGATTCCCTGGTCGAGTGCGGCACCGGCAAAGTGCTGTCGGGCCTGGTAAAGCGCATCGACAAGGACATGACGGGCCTGGCGCTCAACACGCCGGCCGACATCGAAGCCTTCCTGAAGACGGTCTGAGGAGCAGCCATGTTCGATCTCAACGGCAAGGCGGCCCTCGTCACCGGTGCATCCGGCGGCATCGGCGGCGCCATCGCGCGCGCGCTCCACAAGCAGGGTGCGACGGTCACGCTCTCGGGCACCCGC
>CAYRBQ010000258.1:0-5975 GCA_964422305.1 uncultured Reyranella sp.
TCTACATCCCGCTGCTGCGCGACGTCGGCCGGCACTTCTCGGTCAACCGCATGCTCACCATGGACTCGGTGAAGCTCAGGCTCGAGCGCGACCAGCCGCTCACCTTCCTCGAGTTCAACTACATGATCCTGCAGTCCTACGACTTCGTGGAGCTGCACAAACGCCACGACTGCATCGTGCAGATGGGGGGCTCCGACCAGTGGGGCAACATCGTCATGGGCGCCGACCTCGGCCGCCGCATGGCGGGCGCCGAGCTGTTCGCGCTGACCTCGCCGCTGCTCGCCACCGCGTCGGGCGCCAAGATGGGCAAGACCGCGGCCGGCGCGGTGTGGCTCAACCCCGACCGTCTCTCGCCCTACGAGTTCTGGCAGTACTGGCGCAACACCGAGGACGCCGACGTCGGCCGCTTCCTCAAGCTCTTCACCGACCTGCCGCTCTCCGAGGTCGCGCGGCTCGAGGCGCTGAAGGGCCAGGAGATCAACGAGGCCAAGAAGATCCTCGCCACCGAGGTGACGACCCTCGCCCACGGCAAACAGGCCGCCGAAACCGCCGCCGAAACCGCCCGCCGCACCTTCGAGGAAGGCACCAGGGCCGACACGCTGCCGACCGTCGACGTGCCGCGCGCCAAGCTGAAGGCCGGCATCCCCGCCTTCGAGCTGCTGCACGAGGCCGGTCTCGCAGAGAGTCGCAACGAGGCGCGCAAGCTCATCAAGGGCGGCGGCGCGCGGCTGAACGACAAGCCGATCGCCGGCGACACCGCGACGGTGGGCGAAGCCGATCTCGATTCGTCGGGAACCCTGAAGCTCTCAGCCGGCCGCAAGCGGCACGTCCTGGTCCGCGCCGCTTAAGGCGCGCGCTGCATCTCCTGCGCGCCCGAAGGCGGCGTCGCCGCCGTGGGCGCGCCGCCGCTGCCGGCCGGCGTGTTGAAGAGGTCGCGCAGCGCGCCGGGCGTCACCGCCGACATCATGTTCACGTCGGTCTTCAGGTCGTCGAACGGACCATGGAGCTGGTAGGAGATCGCGAACAGGCCGCCATCCTTGCCGCCGGTCAGCAGCGGGCCCAGCAGCGGCACGTTCGAGAGCAGATTGTTCAGCGCGAAGGCCGGCACGACGACGCCGTTCAGCAACGCCGTATCCTGACCGAGATCGATCGTGCCCTGTGTGGTGAGCCCGATCGACTGGCCGCTGGTGCGCCCGTTGCGGACCTGGATCTTGTCTCCGGCCTTCACGAGATCGGCCGTCAGGCTGTCGAACTGCTGCAGTGCGTTGCCGGCGCTGCCCAGGCCGTCGATCGTCGAGTTGAGCGTGCCGACATCCTGGCGCGGCGTCACCCGCTGCAGGCGATACGGCCCCATCTTGAGCCAGCCGCTGAGCGGCGGATCGGCCCAGGTGTCGTTGAACTTCCCTTCGATGTGCAGGTAGCCGTTGACCAGGCCGTCGAGCCATCCGGCCTCGCGCAACGCCTGGCCGAAATCCGCGACATAGAAGAAGAGTGAGCGCCCCTGGCTGCCGGGCGTGACGCGGAAGGTCGAGCCCTTGCCTACGCCGAGCGAGAGGTCGGCCGAAGCGAGGCGATCGCCCGTCATCTCCAGCCGGCCGTTGAGGTAGCCCAGCGTGCCGCGCTTCACGAGGACGTTCTGGACCTGGACCGTGGCCCTGGTGCTCGTGCGTGAGACCGCGGCCGCACCCTTGGGTTCGCGCGCCGCCACGTCGTCGCGCGCCTTGAGCATGTCGTGCAGCCGCGAGAGCTCGAACGAAGCGCCCTTCACGGCGAGCTCGACGCCGCCCGGATTGCGCCGCCAGTCGACCGAGATGTCGGTCCGGCCGAGCTTCACCTGCTGCAGGCTGATCTGCTGCACGGCATTGTCGCCGGTGAAGCGGACCTGGCCCTTGGTCTGCAGGCCGCCGCCACGCCCGTCGAAGTCGATGGTCGTAAGCTTGCCGCCGGCGGCGAGCTTCATCGTCATCTGCGCCTGTGACTCGGCGCCTGCCTCCTTGATAAAGGCGACGGGAACCACCGAGAGCTTGGCGTTCTTGAGGTCGAACTTGCCCGAGACTTCGCCCGTGCCGTTGGTGGCGACCTGGTACTGCAGCGCCACCCCCACCGGCCCGGTGACATAGGGCTCGACCGACGGAAAGCCGGCCTTCTCGACGATGCCGGCGGGCACCGTCCCCTTCAGCTCGTAGCGGCGGCGGAACGGCGGCTTCTGGCCGAACATCTCGCGCCAGCCGATGTCGACCGTCGCGCCGTCGAGCTTGCCCTGGCCGGTGACGGCCAGCTCGGACGCGCCGTACTTCACGCGCGCCGTGGCGTCGGCAAGGTCGACGCCGCCTACCACGTTCTTGAGCGAGAAATTGGTGAGCTGCGCGTCGGCCTTGATCTCCAGCTCGGCGACCGTGAGCGCGTTGATCAGGGGAAGGCGCAGCTCGAGGTCGACCGCGACCGTGCCGCCCAGCCGGCGATAGTCGTAGAGCACATCCTTCGGCAGGCCGAGCTTGGGCCGCGCCAGGAAGCGGATCACATCCTGCGCCGGGCCGGTGATCGGCAGGCGCAGGGTCGCGATCTGCGGCGGCGGCTTGTCGAGGTCGGCCAGCTCGATGGTGCCGCCGGTCACCTTGAGGTTGACCGCGCCGCCGCTGATGTTGTCGAAGCGCAGATTGCCGTTCTCGTAGCGCGCCTTGCCCGAGACGTCCCGCAGCTCGGGCATGTTGGGCATGTAGCGGACCATCATGCCGCCGTAGTCGATCAGGCCGACCAGACGGTCGACCTTCATCGCCGTGAGGTCGTCGATCGGCGCGCTCAGCGCGAACTCGGCACCGACGTCGATCATCCCCTTGCTCAGGTTGGCGAGCGCCCATTCCCGGCCGCCGACCGCGAACTCCAGCGGCCAGTAGTCGCCGAGCCGGTCGACCGGGATCCGGCGGATGTCGGCCCGCCCGGCGAAAGTGCGTCGATCGGCGGTGCGGGTGCCGGAGCCGGACACGGAGATCCGTGTCGCGCCGAAGTCGAGCGCGATGTGGTCGATGGCGGCACTGTGGCCGACGGCGTCGATCGCGAAGCGCGCGCTGATCGCCTTGACCGTGTGGGTGGCCGGCAGGACGCCCGGCAGGGTGATGCGGCCGTTACCGCCGGTGATGTCGACCGCCACCGACCTGATCTCGCCCTCGCCCGTCGCCTCGACCTGCAGGCGGCCCGACAGGACGATGTCGACGCCGCGCAGCAGGGCGACATCCGGCGAGAGATCGGCGAAGGCCATCGGCTTGATGCCGTCGATCCTGGCCTCGATCGAGACGCGGCTGCGGTCGCGCGTGTAGATGCCGGACAGCGACACGTCTACCGGATTGTCGAGATAGCCCGTGAACTGCGCCTTGGCGTCGATTGCCACGCCCGCCGCGTCGCGCTTGAGGTGCACGCGTGCGGAAGGAGCCGTCCAGCTCAAGTCGGTCTTGAGGTCGCGCACGGTGATCCTGGCCTTCTCGACGAGGACCGAGTCGAGCTGGCCGAGCAGCGAATCGTAGTTCGGCTGTGCCAGGAGCTGGTCGACCAGGATCGAGATGGCCTCGCCCTGCGCGCCACCCTCGTGCGAAGTGAAGACGCGCTTGAAGATGCCGCCCTCGCGCGCGATGTCGGCCTCGATCTCGGGCCGTTCGACCACGACCGACGTCGGCAGGATCTTGCCCTGAAAGATGCCGCGCGGATCGAAGGTCAGCGCCGCCATGGGAGCCGTCGCCAGCACCTGCCCCTTGGAGTCGGTGAAGCGCAGGCCCGTGAGGGCGAGCCGCATCGGGCGGCTGAGGCTGCTCCACTCGAAGGAGATGTGGTCGAAATTCGGATGGATGTCGTTGCCCGGAACGTCGATCAGGGCGACCAGGCGCGGCTTCAGGAAGTCGAGATTGACCGGTCCTGCCATCAGGCGGAGGGCGGCGACCACGACGATGGCGCTGATCGTCAGCACCATGATCGCGGCAACGCGCTTACACACCCGATAGGTTCGCCTGACCAAAGGCCGTACTTTCCGCTTCTTGACGATGACGACACGCTTGGGCGAGCGTGCCGTCGGATGAAGTCAATTTACCCGCCGACGTATTGAATGTCTTGGCTTTCGACCGCCCGCCTGCCGCGCCCGCACGACGCCGAGCGGCAAGCCGTCGCCTGGACTCGCTGGGACGAACGCGCTGCGCGGCCCGACGACGCCCAGAGCGTCGCGCTGCTCGACGCGCTGTTCGGCAACAGCCCGTACCTGACGGAGACCGCCCTACAGAACACTGATTTTATGACCGATCTGTGGCGCAACGGTCCCGACGCGGCCGCCGTCGGCCTCATGGCCGAGCTCGGCAATTGCCATGCCGGAGCGCTGGCCGGTGCGATGCCCACCGACGTCGCCACGACGCTTCGCCGCCTCAAGCGCAAGATCGCGCTCGCCGTCGCCGTCGCCGACATCGCGGGAGTCTGGCCCCTTGCGCGAATCACCCGGCAGCTCAGCGACTTCGCCTCGGGCTGCCTGGACGCGCTGACCGATTCGATCCTTCTGCAGCTCGCCCGCGACGGGCAGCTCGCGATCAATGACGACCCCAAGGCCGCCGCGTTTACCGTGCTGGGCATGGGCAAGCTCGGCGCCGGCGAGCTCAACTATTCCAGCGACATCGACCTGATCCTGCTCTACGACCGCGACGCGCCGGCGCTCGCCGGCAACGAGCAGCTCTCGCGCCACTTCGTGCGCGTGGCGCGGACGCTGGTACAGCTCATGTCGGAGACCTCGGTCGACGGCTACATCTTCCGCACCGACCTTCGGCTACGTCCCGATCCCGGATCGACGCCGCTCGCCATGTCGGTGCAATCGGCCGAGCTCTACTACGAGAGCGTCGGCCAGAACTGGGAACGGGCGGCGATGATCAAGGCGCATCCGGTCGCCGGGAACCGCGACGTCGGCGCCGCCTTCCTGCGAGACATGACGCCCTACATCTGGCGCAAGCACCTCGACTTCGCGGCGATCCACGACATCCATTCGATCAAGCGTCAGATCGACGCCCATCGCGGCGGCGGCACCGTCAAGGTGCTGGGCCACAACGTGAAGCTGGGCCGCGGCGGCATCCGCGAGATCGAGTTTTTCGCCCAGACCCAGCAGCTCATCTTCGGCGGCCGCAACCCGTCGCTGAGGCTGCGCGGCACCTGCGAGACGCTGCGGGCGCTCGCTGCCGCCGGTCACGTCGCGCCCAACGCCGCCGAGGAGCTGACCGAGGCCTACGCCTTCCTGCGCAAGGTCGAGCATCGCCTGCAGATGATTGACGACCGCCAGACCCATTCGCTGCCGGCCGACGAGGCGGGCGTCGCCGCCGTCGCGACGTTCCTCGGCTATGGCAACTCGATGGCGTTCCAGATCGCGCTGCTCGAGACGCTGCGCCTGGTCGAGAGCCACTATGCCCACCTGTTCGAGGAAGCGCCGAGCCTCGCCGGCCCCGGCGGCAACCTGGTCTTCACCGGAACGGACGACGATCCCGGCACCCTCGACACCCTGCGGACGCTGGGCTTCCGCGATGTGTCGGCGGCGGCCGGCATCGTGCGCCGATGGCATCACGGCCGCTACCGCTCGACCGCGACGGCGCGCGCCCGCGAGCTGCTCACCGAGCTGATGCCCGGACTCCTCAAGGAGCTGGGCGCCACCGCCTCGCCCGACCAGGCGCTGCTGAACTTCGACCTCTTCCTCGGCAACCTGCCGGCGGGCGTGCAGCTCTTCTCGCTGTTCAAGGCCAATCCGGCGCTGCTCGAGCTTCTGGCGACCATCATGGGCAGCGCTCCCGGCCTCGCCGCGCACCTGGCGCGCCGCACGCTGCTTCTCGATTCCGTGCTTTCGCCGGACTTCTACCGGCCCCTGCCCGGGGCGGCGGAGATGGCGGCGGAGCTCGCCGCCATTCTCGCCAAGGTCGACCACGAGCAGGACATCCTCGACCAAGCCCGCCGCTGGGCCAACGACCGGC
>CAYRBQ010000259.1:0-5974 GCA_964422305.1 uncultured Reyranella sp.
GTCCTTGTCGTGCAGGATCGGTGCGCCGGGTTCCAGGGCCGCGACGGGGTCGAACACCGCCGGCAGGATCTCGTACTCAACCTGCAGCGCCCGGCAGCCGGCCTCGGCCGCGCCTTCGTTCTCCGCGACCACCATGGCGATGCGCTGGCCGACGAAGCGGGCGACGTTGTCCAGCATGTAGGTGTCGTCGGGATCGACGAGATGGTCCTCGTGCAGCGCCGTGCTGTAGAGCCGGCGCGGCACGTCCTCCCAGGTGTAGGCGGCGACGACGCCCGGGACTGCCAGGGCCTTGCTCTTGTCGATCTTCTTGATGCGGGCGTGGGCGTGCGGCGAGCGCAGCACCTTCATATGCAAGAGCCCGTCGATGGCGATATCCATCGTGTAGCGGGCCTTGCCGGTCAGGATGGCGTCGGTGAACGGGTTGGGCAGGCTGGCGCCCAGCGCCTTGCCGGCGACGTCCTCCTCGATGTTCGACTTGCCGTGCAGCGCGTCGACGATCGAGCGGTAGCCCGTGCAGCGGCAGATGTTGCCCTTCAGCGCGTGCGGCAGGTCGTCCTTGCGGTGCTGGTCGAAGGCGGCCGACGCCGTGGTCATCATCATGCCGGCGGCGCAATAGCCGCACTGGAAGGCCTGGGCGTCGTGGAACGCCTGCTGGATCGGGTGCAGCTTGCCGTCCTTCGACAGGCCCTCGATGGTCGTCACCTTGCGGCCTTCGCCGCGGAAGGCCGGCACCAGGCAGGAATGGAAGGGCTGGCCGTCGATCCACACCGTGCAGGCGCCGCAGTCGCCGGCGTCGCAGCCCTTCTTGACGCCGAACACCTCCAGGTCGCGCAAGAATGTGCGCAGGCACTGGCCGGGCTTCGGCTCCGCCGCATACTTGCGGCCGTTGACCTCGTAGTTGCTCATGACAGCTCCGCGCGAATCTGTTCGGCCAGGTAGAAGGTGACGTGGCGCTTGTAGGGCGCCGAGCCGTGGACGTCGCTGAACCAGGCGTCGGGCGGCAGGCGCGCGTCGATCGCCTGCCGGAGCTCGGTGGCCGAGGGCGTCTTCTTGAAGCGGATATGGACGGGCCGCGGCGTCGCGGCGCTGACCGTCAGCAGGAAGTCATCGCCGCTGTCGCCGACCGTCGCGATGATCAGCGCCGCCGACCGACCGTAGTGCGTCAGCGAGACCTGGCGCATGGCGAAGCGCTTCCTGAGCGAAGCGGCGGGGAGGTGGATAGAGCGCAGCAGCTCGCCTTTCTGAAGCACGTTCTGGTGGTTGCCCGTCACGAACTCGACCACCGGCACCTGGCGCGGCTTCGCGTTCTGCGGCCAGAGCGTGCAGACGCCCTCGAGCGCGGCGGTGAGCGAGACCATGGCGCCGGCCGGCAGCGACATCACGACGTTGCCGCCGACCGTCGCTGCGTTCCAGATCTTGAACGACATCAGGAACGCGTCGATGCACTTGTCGAACAGCGGGACGGCCTTCCAGTCGGCCGGCCCCTTGAAGTCGTGCAGCTCGACGATCCTGCAGGTCGCCGCAATCTCGAGGCCTTCCGGCGTCACGGTGAGCGCCGGCCAGCCCAGCCGCTCGAGGTCGACCAGCGTGTCGGTCGCGACCTGCGGCTCGGAGAACAGCCAGGTGCCGCCCCCCAGCCAGGCATGGCCGTCACGCCATTCGATCTCCTCGAACGACTTGGGCCGTTTGACTTCGGTGATCGTGTTCAGGTTCATGCGGGATCCCGTGCGCTACTTCAGGTCGTCGAGCGAGGTCGGGCCGGGGCCCGTCGTGATCAGGGTCGGCCACTGCTTGGAGCCGAACGGCACGGCGGGCGGCAGGAAGGGCTGCTTACCACGGCGCTGCATCTCGGAGATGATGGTCTTGCGGCCGTCGCCGCCCATCAGCTCGAAGTCCATGACCTTGTAGTTGCCGAAGAACAGCTCGCCGACCGAGCGGTCGCCGATGATGCGGGTCATCGAGACCAGCATCTCCTCGGGCGTCGTCGTGAAGCCCATCGTCTCGATCAGCATCAGCCGGTCGTTGATCGCCTCGGGGCCGAAATACTGGGCGAGCACCGAGAACAGCACGTTGTTCTGGCGCGCCACGTAGATCGTGTTCGACGCGGCGTAGGTCTTGGCCAGGTCGGGGCCGAGCATGGCCGCCCAGCCGTCCATCACGCCCATCCAGTGCTTCACCTGGGTGGCGGCTGCCCAGTTGATGATCGTCTTGATGTTGGGCGCCTGCTTCTTGGCGAAGGCCTGCAGCGCGTCGAGCGTCACGGCGCCCTTGGCGAGGCAGTCGTCCATGTAGGCGACGTTGGCGGCGAGGATCTCCTTCACCACCGGCTTCCAGTCGGCCTGGATGTCGTTGCTGGCGTCGAGCCCGTCGAGTGCGGTCTTCATCTGCGTGCGATAGGCCGACATCGGCGCGATCCAGCGCTTGTCGGCGGCGTTGTTGACCGACGGAATGGCGACCTGGCTGATCGCCATGGTGCTGTGACCGGTCGACTTCAGGATCTGGTAGACCTTGGGCACCTTGGGCGCGTCGATCGGCGCCTGGCCGGGCCGATAGAGCATCAGCCGGCCGCCCTCGTTGGTGAACATCGCGAGGATGATCGGATGCTTGGCCAGGATGTTGCGGCGGTAGATGGTCGACGCCCGGTCGTAGAGCGAGAACATGCCGATATCGAGCTGCAGGAGGTCGCGCGTGGCGACGTCGCTCGGGTTCGACGGCGTGTTGCCGGTGATGTTGGTGAGATACTCCGGCAGGTTGGCCGGCGGTTGTGCCGGTGTCTGGGCCGAGGCCGGACCGGCGGCGAGGCCGGCGGCCAGCAGCCCCGCGGCCAGGGGAAGCAGCAGTCTCTTCATCTTTCCTCCCTTTCCGGCCTTACCGGCCGACCAGTCGAACGTCGTCATGTCATGAGCCTCCTAGAAAAGCAGGGTGAGTCGCAACGTGGTCGTGAGCGCACCTGGCAGGTCCGGCGAGAGACCCGGCGTCGGGATGTAGGTCACGGTCGGCTGCAGGAAGGTCGTGGCGAACAAGTGGGCCTGATAGTAGGCCTGGAACATCAGCTCGGTGGGACGCTGGAACTGAGTCGGATTGAGCCGCGACAATCCCACGCCGACCCCCAGCGAGTCGCCGGCTCGTTTTCCGATCAGCCCGAAGGCGGTCGCGCCGACGCTGTAGTACTGCGTGATCGGCAGGGTCTGCGAGGCGTTGGCGCCCACCTGATAGAAGATCGAGATCGACGAGTTGGGCACGGCGGCGTTCACGCCGTAGGCGACCCGCTGCGAGCCGAACAGATAGAAGCCGCCGGTGCCGTCCTCGGTGGTGCCGCGAAATGTCATGACGCCGGTTTGCCGCCACAGGCCGACGGCGAACTGTCCGGGATGTTTGCCTTCGCCCAGCAGCCAGTTCACGCCGATCTCGCCGATGTTGAACCAGTAGCCGTTGAACATCGGCGCGTAGAGGCCGGTCTGGATGCCGCGCGCCCGGTTGCCGTCGTAGAAGCCGACATTGGCATAGAACGACTTGGTCGGCGTGTAGCTGACTGTGACGCCGTTGCCCGGGTTGTAGTAGCCCATCATCGCGCCGATCATCGATGCGTTGACGAAGATCGGCGACCACAGAAGGCCGCTGACGGCGGGAATGTTCTGGTCGGGATCGGCCAGGGCGACGGGCCGGAGCACATTGCCGAAATCGTAGGTCGGCAGGCTGCGGCCGATCCTCATCGACAGCTTGTCCTTCACCATCTCCTGCAGGTACCAGGCCTCGAGCAGCTCGGTGCGGTTGAGCGGCGGCAGTCCGACGATCCCGTTGTAGCCCGCGATGCTGCCCGCCTGCTCGTTGGTGTCGCCGCCGTTGAACTGGAGGAACTCGAAGCTGAACTTGGCGCCGCGCCAGCCCACCAGCTTCTCGGCATCGACGTCGAGCCCGATGACCAGCGCGCTGTTGTTGCTCCAGGCGCCGGGCTGCGCGCCGCCCGCGACCACCACGTTGGTGTCTGCGAGCCACATGCCGCCGAGCTTGACGCCCCATTCCTCCTTGAGACCGAGAGTCCGGCCGAGCCAGCCGGTGCCGGTCGTGAAATCGCTCGACGCGGGATTGCCGCTGACCGCGGCGACCGTCTCGGGAGGGGGTGGCGCCGGCGTGACTCGAACCGGGTCCTGGGCCTTAGCGGGCCCCGCCGCACCCGCCGCCCCCAGCAGCAGGACCCCGAGAGCGGCAGCCAGGGCGAGGTGAAAACGGCCCCAGTCCCGTCTTCTCTCTGTCACGAACCCATCCGTCATGTGCCCCGACTCACAGACGCCACCCCAAGTTGTTGGCGCCATCTTGCGCCGGACGACGGCGCCCGGCGGGTCAAGAAAAGATCAAGATTTGTCACGGTGGGTGTATAGATGGGCGCATGCCGATCTACGCGTTCGGTCCCTTCGTTCTCGACCCGACCGAGCGCCGCTTGGCGCGCGGCGGCCAGCGCGTCTCGGTGCCGGGGAAGGCCTGGCAGATCCTGGTGCTGCTGGCGGAGGCGGGCGGTCGGCTGGTCTCGCACGACACTTTCCGGACCAGGCTCTGGCCCAACGTGGTGGTCGAGGACCGCACGCTCACGGTCCACATGTCGACCCTGCGCAAGGCTCTCGGCGGCGGGCCCGACGGCGATCTCATCGAGACCGTGGCCAGGGCAGGCTATCGACTCGCGGTGCCGGTGAAGACCGTGCGCGACGAGACACCCGAGCCTCGCGCCGATGAAAGGCCGCTGGGCGTTCGTGTCTTCGCGACAGGCGATCTCGCCGAGGCCGACAGCTACCTCGGCGTCGGCATGGCCGATGCCGTGACGACGGTGCTGGGTGGCGTGCCCGGCCTCACCGTGTCGTCGGTCGGTGCCGTGACGGATCTCGACGGCGCCCGCGCGCTGGGCCTGACGCACATGCTGGAGGGCACGGTGCGGCGCGACGCGGGCGGGCTCCAGGTCTCGGCCAACCTGATCGACGTGCCGAGCGGCCGGGCCGAGTGGAGCGAGCGCTTCGAAGGCGCGCAAGGGGACGGAGCGGCGCTGCAGGACGCGATCGCGTCCCGGGTCGCGACGTCGATCGGGCCGTCGCCGCTCGCAGGCGGCGGGCTCCGCAGCTACCGCCCGCGGGCGTCGGAGGCCTACTTCCTGCAGCTCGAGGCGCGGGCCCATCTCAAGCCCTTCACGCGCCTGCCGCTGCTCCGGGCGCTCACGCTGTTCGAGCAGGCGCTGGTGCTCGATCCGGACTATGCGCTGGCCCATGCCGGATTGGGCTCGGCCTACCTGCTGATGGCGTCGACGGCGATGCTGCGGCCGCTGCAGGTCGACGAGGCGATGCCGATGGCGCGCCGCTCGGCCGATCGCGCGCTCGCGCTCGACGAGGGGCTGGCCGAGGCCTGGGCCGTGCTGGGCCGCGTGAAGATGGAATACGACTGGGACTGGGACGGCGCCGAGGCCGACCTCGCCCATGCTGTCGCTCTCAACCCCAACTCGGTCGAGGCGCTGGCCGCGTTCGGACAGTTCCTGAGCTCGATGGGCCGCCACGGCGAGGCGATCGAGGCGATGGAGCAGGCGCGCGCGCTCGACCCGCGCCACGTCGAGACGCTGCAGCATCTCGGCATCGTCTACTGGATGGCCGGCCAGCCCGATCGCGCGCTGGAGATCGTGAAGGAGAGCCTGGCGCTGGCGCCCGACTCCGTGCGCGGCCAGTACGGCCGCATGATGATCCTCGACCAGCTCGGCCGCCACGACGAGGCGATGGCCGAGCGGCTCTCGACCTTGCGGGGGCTGAGTGTTGCGCAGGGCCTGGCCGAGCACGTCGAGACGCTGCTGCGCAGCAAGGGCTGGCGGGACGCGATGCACGTTTGGATCGGCCTGCTCGAGCGCACCAACCGCTGGGAGGGGGCGGCAATGCAGTGGATGGCCGTCGGCGAGCCCGAGCGGGCGCTCGACGCCCTCGATCACTGCCTCAAGGCGCGCACCACC